>JARKSS010000152.1 GCA_029974175.1 Vicinamibacterales bacterium | reverse complement strand
GGCACGCCGCGGTGGAGTTCGAGCCACTGCGGGGAGCCCTGCTCGCACGTGAATTCGATCACTTCTGCTGCGCCCCCTTCTTCTTGAGCTGGTCCATGATGATCGGGAACATCTTGCGGGGGATGTTCTCGAACTCGTCGGCCTCGGCGAATTCGAGCAGCTTGGCGACGTTCGCGCCGACCGCGTCCGCCTTCTCGCGGATCTGCTGGGCCTCGGCCGCGGTGACGGTTTCGAGCAGCCCGTCGGCGTCGTTGTCCTTGTCCACCATGAAGATGTTCAAGCCCGCGACGAGGGCGTATCTCTTGGCGTAGGTGAGGGCGCTGCCGAACTGCTGGGTCTGGTTGCCGTTCAGGTTCGGCGGGATCGGCATTTCGTACCCCCGCCGCTCGGTGTGGGTGCCGACCTGGATAATGAGCACGATCCCCATGAACCCGGGCTTCGGGTCGGGCTTGTTGTCGAACGAGATCACGATGCCGTAATTCGCGAGCACGGGCGCGATGGCGAGCATGATGTCGTCGAGGCTGACGTACTTGTACCCGTACAGCCTCTTGCCGTCCTTCTGGATGTTGGCGTCCCGCCACTTCAGGACCGCCGGCACGTCGGCCGCGAACCCGGTCAACGCCTGCGCGTAGGCCCGCTTCGCGGCCAGCGTTTCGAGCCGCTCCTGCAGGTCGATCAGCTTCGACAACTGCTCGGGGGAAACCCCCTTGTCGATCGCCCGCTCGATCAGCGTCAGGGCCGCCGATGCGTCGGACTTGATGGCCACTTCGGTGCTCATGGGTGCCTCAAGGTTGGCCCCGCCGCTGGCGCGGGGCCGGGTGGAAGGGGTTAGCCGACGCGGGTGAACTCCTCGAACGACCGGTCGGCGGCCAGCGCCTCGGCCCGCACGCGGGCCAGCTCGGGGATCAGGGCGTCCAGCGCCGCGTCGGGCGTGTCGCCCGCGCCGAGGGCCACCGGGACGTCCGGCCACTCGCCGGGCAGCACGACGGACACGCCCCACCGGGTCTTCCACCCGCCGGCCCCGAACCGGTCCCGCTTCACGTCGAACGACGGCTTTTCGCCGGGCCGGCACAGCGAATCCAGCCGCGCCTCCAGCTGCGGGAACAGGCCGGGGTTTCCCTCGACGCTCAGCCCGGCGGCGAGGTTTTCCAGCTTCGCCGAAAGCTCCGCGGCGGTCGTGGCGGCGTCGGCGATCAGGTCGGCGTAAACGCTCATTGCAAGCTCTCCAGAACGGCCCGCTCGTAGTCCCGGCGGGCCAGGGGGGAGCCGACCCGGGCCATCCGGGCGGCGGTGGCGACGAACTCCTCGGCGATCTGCCGGGGGTAAGGCCCGCGGAAGTCTTCGTTCCACACGAGCCAGGCGTTGCACAGCCGGGCCTCGATCACCTCGACCTCGGGGCCGGTCGGGGCCGAGCAGTCGCCCGGGTCCGCGTGCCTCACCCCCGGCGTGCCCGGGGTGAGGCGGTAGTCGATCTCAAGCTCCAGGCTGACGATCTGGTCCCCGATCTCGACCCTTCGGCTGTGCTCCAGGGTGCCCGTCGGGGAGGATTTCCTCGCGGCAAATCGGAACGTCACGGGGAGCCTCGATTGCGAGTCGCACCTTGCCGTTTTCGATGCCGACGACGACGACCCGCACGTTGTCGCCGATCCAGACGGACTCGTTCCACTTGCGGGAGATAACGAGCATGGGGCTCCTTCCTGGGGTGTTGCGGTCACGTTAAACCTCGTGGGCGGGGTGGTTCTTGAACTTCGCGACCATGTCGAGTGGCACGGGGATGAACCCGCAGACTTCGGTCATTTCGACTTTCGGCCGTGTGCGGCTCAGGCGGATTCCGGACTCGACCGGGTCGACCTCGACCAAGTCAAAGAGGGTGAGCGCCTTCCTCGCCCATCGGTATTATCGCCGCGGCCTTCCGCTCGTGCTTCCGCCGCTCCTTCTCCTCGGGCGTCAGCTTGGGCTTACGCGGCATCGGTCGCCCCTCCCGCCCCGGCCGGGAACGCGACCCGGCACCAGCCCAGGTCGAGCCACAGCGTTCCCGCCTCGACGCTGAAGCGGTCGGCGAGCGAGTAGTCCCGGAACTTGCCCCGCTTGCGGTACGCGACCAGCCCCGCGGCCCGCAACCAGTTGAGGTGGTGCGAGGCGTTCACGACCTCCGCGCCGATCCGCCGCGCCAGCTCGCCGACCGGCAGCGGCCCGGCCCGGAGCTCCAGCACCAGCCGCAGCCGCGTCGGCTCGGCGAGCGCGGCCAGGGCGTCGGCCGCCACTCTTGCCGTCTTCAAGTCCGTCATGCGTTGCCCCTCACGTGATGGCCGGTCGGAGTGACCGGCCGCGCCGCCCGCCCCCGCCGGGCGGGGGAGAGCAGCGCGGCCGGGCGTTACGCGGCCTCATCCCACCAGAACGAATCGACGGCGAGAAAAGCGTCCTTGCCGTAGTCCGGGTGCCCGGGGTTGTTGCACCTGTCCACCCGGGCTGTCAGCCCCGCAGCCCGCAGCTCGGCCGCGGCCTCCGTCATCTGGGCCGGCGTGCCGCCCGTGGCGTACACGTCGCGGAACTTGCCCGCGCCGCCCCGCCAGCC
>JARKSS010000230.1 GCA_029974175.1 Vicinamibacterales bacterium | reverse complement strand
CGACGCCGAAGTGCTTGTAGCCTCCGCCACCAGCTGGCAGGCCGGCGCACAACACGAGCAGCAGCGTGACCACCAGGCACGACCGGGCCGCGAGAGACGGGCAGCGCATCGACTGTCCTTTCGTGCGAGAGTTGGCGGGATGGCCCGAGCCGCGGGCCGGCGGCATTATAGACGGCCGGGCCGCGCCCCGGAACAGGCGGGGCCGGCGGGCAGGAAGTGGGCGAGGAGCGGGGTTGCAGGTGCCGATCCGGAAGCGAACGAGAGCAGGGCCGAAGCCCTGCTCTCGGGATGCGGCCGGCGCTCCAGCCGCTCCAGGCAAACGCCGGCAGGGCCGAGGCCCGCCCGCTAGGCTCAGCGCCGCGTGAACAGCTTCCCGACCATCCCCATCACGTCGTCCACGACCGAGCCGTCGCGGTTGGCGTCGAGCATCGGGGCGAGCATGTTCAGCAAGTCGGCGCCGGCACCGGCGCCCCCGGGCATCGAGGGCTGCGAGGCGCGCTTGCTCATCGAGCCCATCATCATCGCGGCCACGACCGGCAGCATCTTCTTGAGGATGCCCTCGCCGATCCCGGTCTGCGCCGAGGCGCGCGCGGCCACCTGCCGGCTCACCTCCTTGCTGCCGAACACGTGACCGAGAATCCCGTTGCCGTCGGTAATCGTCTCGGGGCTGGCCAGCGTGCCGGGATCGTCCAGGTAGCGCTGGTGGCGCCCGCCGCCGAGCGCGCCGAGCAGGCTTTCGAGGCCGCCCTCGCTGGCCATGTTCCGCTTGAAGCCGCCTGCCAGCGCCGGCACCAGTGCCGCAAGCGCCGACTGCACCTGGTCGTCACCCAGGCCGAACTGCTGGCCGATCTGCCGGGCTGCGCCGCCGCCCTGCGCGTTGAGGATTGCTTCGAGGATGTTCATGTCCAGCTCCGGTGGTGAAGGTGAAGGTTGGGATGCCCGCCCTCATTCTAGCAGCCCCCTGACCGACGGTTCCCGACATTCCTCCGGCCGCGCCGGTCAGAACGAATAGGCAAAGGTTGCGCTTCCGTAGCGGCAGGATCGCCACTGCGCGGCGTGCTCGCGACCCCATGCGATGAACGAGAAGGTGGCCTCGAACCGATGCTTGCGGAACGAGACCCCGGCCTCGCCGGCCGGCACCGCGTGCACCTTCTCCTGGACGCGCGGCCCGTCGGTGAGGGTGTTGCCGTCGAGCGTGAGGTCGCGGGCCACCAGGAACACGCCCCCGCCCACGAACAGGTGAGCGCCCTCGCCGTTCAACCCGTTCGCCGGATGCCGGGCGGGGAGCGGCAGGTTGCCCAGGCCCCGCGCCGGCGAGCTGCCGAAGTCGTCCGGGAGATGGCCGAACCGCAGGTAGGCTTCGGCCTGCGCCTGCACGAGCAGGTTGCCCACGCTGGCGCCCACCCTGGGGATCGCCTGCAGCGCCCAGCCTCCCGGCGTTGTATGCATCGTCAAGCGCCGGCGGTGCTCGTAGTACGCGTTGACCAGCAGCTCGTTCCGCAGCTGGTACTCCCACCCTTGCGCCTGTTCGCTGAACGTGACCGTGTGGATGGCCCGCTGGATCGGCTCGGCCAGCGAGGCGGGCCCCACCACGCCGACGAGGATCTTGAGCCCGTCCAGCCGATCGCCGGAAACGGCCTGGGTGGCCAGCGCGCCGAAGAGGATGCCGGCATAGGGACGGTCGGCCGGGTCGGGGACAGGCGACCGGATGTCGGCCGGCGTCGTGATGACGTGGCCCAGCTCGTAGGACGAGACGAGGCGGGCGGGCGAACCGCCGAACAGGCTCCAGATGCCGCCGAGCGGCCCGCGTCCATCGAGTGACAGGGCCAGCGAGAAGCCGCTGCTGTAGTCCTTGTCGGTGCCGGCAATGACGTCGTTGTCGAGGCGCAGCGAGACGGCGTGTCGCGGCAGAGACGCGACGGGCTTCGCCGCCTGCGACGCCGCGCGGTTCGTCTGCTCGATGCCCGCGAAGTCTCCGGCTGCCGGCGGGCCAGGCACACCGCCGGCGAGCGCGAGTGCGAGCACCAGTGCGGCCGCGGACATCCTTTGACTATATACTGTGCGACCCGGCGATCATGATCCGACGCGCATCGCTGCAGGTAACGATCCGTTCCCTTCGTGCGGCTCCGGCCCTGCTCGCCGTGCTCTGCTTTTTCGCCCCGGGACCTGCCCTGGCGCAGGAAGGCGCCGCGCCGTCGGCGCCCGATGAGGACGTGTCGGTGACGGCGCCGCAGGGCGCGTTCCCCGAGGCGTCCTTCGAGGCATCCTTCCGCAAGTACGGCCCGCACCGGAACGTCTACTCGCCCTACTACTCGTGGGACGCGGCCATGGCCCTCGACCTCACGCTGTTCAGGAAGCGGGCGGGCGCCGTGGACTTCGGGGCGGTGTTCCAGACGGCGGGCACCGAGAACCTCGGCTCGCAGGTTGGCGTCGGCGGCACCGGCTACATCCTTCGCGCGGGCTACCTCCGGTCGCTCTCCAGGACCGTGACGATGTCGGCGGGCGTCGCGCACCTCAGCTCGCACCTGACGCGCGACCTCGACGACAAGACCGACGAGCAGCGGCGCAAGGGGCGGACCATTCCCGACGTCCAGGACGCCGACGAGTACAACGTCGTCTACCTCAAGGCGCACCTGGCGCTGGAGCACTGGCCGCTCGAACCCGAGCTGGATGTCGTTCTCGAGCCGGTGAACTTCCGGTTCGACTTCGGGCGCGCCCCGTACGCGCGGCCGCTCTACCTTGGGACGCGGTTGGCCCTCTGGCGCGGGGTGCGCAAGACCGTGGCGATCGAGACGCAGCACGAGGTCGGGAACAACGCCTTCAACTACTTCTGCCTGCTGCTCGAGCTGTTCCCGCAGGCCGGGCACCACGGCCGCTTCCACCTGTTCGTCGCCGCCTCGCCGGGCCGCACCATGCACGTCAGCCCGAACGTGGGTGCGCTGCGCGACGGTGTCGCGGCCGGCCTTCGGCTGCGCTTCCGCAGCTGACGTCTCCGGCCTGTCCGACTGGCCGCGCGACCGCGGCGGTCTCGGTCCCTGCTATACTCGGGTCCTTCCCAGGGGAGCACAGATGGACCCGCGTTACCCCGTCGGCCCGTTCGACCCCGCGGATGCCACGCCGCTGTCAGAGGCGATCGACCGGATCGCCAGGCTGCCCGGCCAGCTGGCCGATGCCGCACGCGACCTCGAGCGGCGGGGCCAGCTCGACGTACCGTACCGCGAGGGCGGCTGGACGGCGCGCCAGGTGGTGCATCACCTGGCCGACAGCCACCTCAATTCGTACACCCGCTTTCGCCTGGCGCTCACCGAGGAGCGCCCCACCATCAAGCCGTACGACGAGAAGCGCTGGGCCGAATTGCCCGATGCGAAGGCGGGCCCGGTTGAACCTTCGCTCCAGCTGATCGAGGGGCTCCACGCGCGGTGGGTGGACCTGTTGCGGGGGATGAGCGCGTCGGACTTCCAAAAGGTCTTCGTGCATCCCGAGCGCGGCGAGATGTCGCTCGAACGGACCGTGCGGCTGTACGCCTGGCACTGCCGCCACCACCTCGCCCACCTGGCCCTGATCAAGTAAGGAAGGGGGTCTCCGCAGGCGAGTACGCCTGTGCCACTGCCCGCCGGCGAGCCGCCGTGCTCCTCACTGCCCGACCAGTGCGGCGCTGCCCCAGTAGACGATGGCGGCGATCAGCGCCGAGGCCGGGATCGTCAGGATCCACGCCCAGACAATTCGCGTTGCGACGCCCCAGCGCACGGCCGAGAGGCGCTTGATCGCGCCGACGCCGAT
>JARKSS010000151.1 GCA_029974175.1 Vicinamibacterales bacterium | reverse complement strand
GCCGGCACCGACGCCGATGGTCATGCCGTCCTTGCAGTACACGATGGCGTTGGACTTGACGTACTTGGCCACGCGCCAGGCGAAGAGCATGTCGCGCATCTCGGCTTCCGTCGGCGCCCGCTTCGTGACGACCTTGAGGTCGGCGATCTGGATGCGGGCCTCGTCGGCGCTCTGCACCAGCAGGCCGCCACCGACGCGCTTGTAGTCGAAGGCACCGGCAGGCTGTCCGAGCGCGCAGGTGAGCACGCGCACGTTCTTCTTGCTCGCGAGCAGCTCGAGCGCGTCGGCGGTGTAGGACGGCGCGATCAGCACCTCGAGGAACTGTGCCGAAACGGCCTCGGCCGCGGCACGGTCGACCTCGCCGTTGAACGCGATGATGCCGCCGAAGGCCGAGGTGGGGTCGGTGGAGAAGGCCTTCTTGTAGGCCTCGAGCGGGCTGGCGGCGACGGCCACGCCACAGGGATTGGCGTGCTTGACGATGACGCAGGCCGCCGCCGAGCCGTCGAAGGCCTTCACGCATTCCCAGGCCGCGTCGGCGTCGGCGATGTTGTTGTAGGACAGCTCCTTGCCCTGCAGCTGGGTGTAGCCGGCCACGCCGCCCTCGGCCGCGCCGGGCTGGCGGTAGAAGGCCGCGGTCTGGTGCGGGTTCTCGCCGTAGCGCAGGTCCTGCACCTTGTCGAAGGCGAGCTGCAGGCGCTCGGGATAGGTCTGCAGCGACACGTCGCCGGCCTCGTTGGTGACGAGCGCGGTGAGGTAGTTGGAGATCGCCGAGTCGTAGCGCGCGGTGTGGGTGAAGGCCTTCACCGCGAGCGCGAAGCGGGTCTTGTGGCTGAGCTTGCCGGCGTTGGCCTCGAGCTCTTCGATGATGCAGCCGTAGTCCTCGGGGTCGGTGACGATGCCGACGCCGCCCTGCTCGTTGCCGTGGTTCTTGGCCGCGGCGCGCACCATGGTGGGGCCGCCGATGTCGATGTTCTCGATCGCGTCTTCCAGCGTGCAGTCGGGCTTGGCCACGGTCTGCTGGAAGGGGTAGAG
>JARKSS010000150.1 GCA_029974175.1 Vicinamibacterales bacterium | reverse complement strand
CCGGGGGTCGCCGGGCGGCGGTGACGAGGCCCGCATCCTGGCCCGTCAGGCCGACGGCGGGAAGGCCGGCCGACAACAGCGAGGAGACCAGGCGCACCTGCGCGTCCCCCTTGAGGGCCATGCCGGCGGCCCGCAGCACCTCGGGCGGGGTGACGCGGCGCCCCGCCACCTTCTCGGTGGCGAGGCCGAGCGAATCGCACAGCGCGTCCACGGCTCCCCCGCCGCCGTGCACGATCACGATCGGGATCGAGAAGCTCCAGAGCAGCGACAGCTGTTCGCTCACCGAGGCGCGGCACTCGGCGTCGTCGATCAGCTCGCCGCCGATCTTCACGACGAAGGTCTTCCCTCGAAAGCGGCGCACGTGCCTGGCGACGCTGCGGACGGTGGAGAACGGATCGGGTGCGAACGGCATAGGTCAGCGAGCCAGCCAGTCGAGCAGCATGCGCTGCACGTGGAAACGGTTCTCGGCCTCGTCGATCACCCGGCTTGCCGGTGAGTCGAGCACGGCGTCGCCCACCTCGACGTTGCGGCGCACGGGCAGGCAGTGGAGGAAGATTGCATCGCTCGCGGCGCGGGCCAGCTGCCGCGCCTCGATGCGCCAGGAGGGGAACGCGCGAACCGCCTCGGGTCCGAGCGGCCCGGGAGCGGCCGGTCCCCAGGCCTTGGCGTACACGACCCGCGAGCCCTCGAGCGCCTCGTCCTGGTCCGAGGTGAACGTCACCTCGCCCCCCGAGGCGCGCGCGAACTCCCTTGCCTCGGAGACGACGGCCGGGTGCAGTTCGAAGCCGGGCGGGTGCGCCACGCGTACGCGGCAGCCGGCCGCGCCGGCGGTCAACAGGAACGAGTGCGGCACCGCCTTCGGCAGCGGCTTCACGTGCGGTGCCCAGGTCAGCGTCACCGGGAGTCCCCTCGTCTCGCCGAAGGTTTCCGCGATGGTCAGCACGTCGGCCAACCCCTGGCACGGGTGCTCGCGCGCGCTCTCCATGCTGATGACGGGCACGGTGGAGTAGTCGGCAAAGGCGCGCATCACCGGGTCGCGCTCATCGTCATCGTCATTCGTGCAGGAGGCGAAGGTGCGCACCGCCAGTAGGTCCACGTAGCGGCCCAGCACCGGCACCGCCTCGCGTACGTGCTCGGCGCGGTCCTGGTCCATGACCGCCCCGATCCGGTCCTCGAGCTTCCACACGCCGCCCCCGACTTCGAGGACGATCGCGTGCCCGCCGCCCCGCGCCATGACGGCCTCGAAGCTGGCCCGCGTCCGGAGGCTCGGGTTGAAGAACACCATGCCGAGGATCTTGCCGGCCAGGTGCGCCTCGGGGGGACAGCGCTTCCAGGCGATCGCCTGGTCGAGAACGGCGTGCACTCCATCGGGACCGAGATCGGCGAGACAAGTGAAATGACGCATGGCTTCAGCGCTCCGCCGCGAACGAGGCAATGGCCTCGATCAGGGCATCGATCGACGAGTCGCGAACGGTGAGCGGCGGCATCAGGCGCAGCACGTCGGGATCGGCCGACCCGCCCACGAGAATCCGCTTGTCCTGGAGAAACGTCTTCAGCTCGCCGGCGCGGCCGGGCACCCGGAGGCCAAGCAGCAGGCCGCGGCCGTGAACCGCGGTGACCGCGGTCCCGGCGACGCCGGCGCGAATGCGCTCGCCGCACACCCTGGCCCTCTCCATGAGGCCCGCCGACCTGATCACCGAGAGCGTGGCCAGGAGCGCCGCGCAGGCCAGCGGCCCCCCACCGAACGTGCTGCCGAGATCTCCCGGGGCCAGGTGCCCCGCCACCTTCGCGCTCATCAGCACCGCCCCCATCGGGACACCGCTCGCCACCCCCTTGGCCAGCGTCATGAGATCGGGCACCACACCGTAGTGCTGCGCGGCGAACGGCGTGCCGAGCCGTCCGAGTCCCGTCTGGATCTCGTCGAACACGAGCAGGGCGCCGGCCTCGCGCGTGCGGGCGCGCAGCGCCGTCAGCCACTCGGAGGTCGCCTCTCGCACGCCCGCCATGCTTTGAATGGGCTCCACGATGACCGCCGCCACGTCGCGCAGGTCCTCGCGGGCAAGCGCCGCGGCGTCGCCGAAGGGAAGGAACTGGACCGGGGCGAGAAGATCCTCGTAGGGGCGCCGCAGGCGCGGTGAGTCGGTCACCGACAACGCCAGCAGGGTGCGGCCATGGAAGCTGCCGCCGAAGGCGACGAACCGCCGGCGGCCGGTGACGAGCCGGGCGATCTTCAAGGCGTTCTCGTTCGCCTCTGCGCCCGAGTTGCAGAAGAACACGGTGTCGAGCCCGCGGGGTGCGAACTCGACGAGCGCCTCGGCTGCGGCCTCGCGCACCGGCAGTTGGACCGCGGTGGAGTAGAAGACCAGCTCACCCGCCTGGCGGGTGATGGCCTCCACCACCGCCGGGTGGCTGTGCCCCGTGACGCAGACGCAGTGTCCGCCGTAGAAATCGAGGTGACGGCGTCCCTCGATGTCGGTCAGCTCGTCCCCGCTGCCCGTGAAGAAGACGACGGGGTGCGGGGCGTAGGTCGGCAGCAGGGGGGCGGTGGCGAGCGTCGTGGCGGGGGGCGCCGGATCCGCCGCCTGTTCATATTTCGTCATGAAATTGCATATTATGCTGACCCGGGAGCAGCCCGTCAAGAGATTCCGCGATCGGCGGTCTTGAACGCGGGCGCAAGTTCTGCGAAGATGGCTGCCGGGCTGGTGTGTCCGGCCACCCGGCAATCGCCGGGTTTCGGCGCCGGCGCGGCCCGCGCACGGCGCCCGCAGCAACACCGTTCGACACGAGAGGAACTTTTGGCAGTCCGCCTGTTCATCGGCAACCTTCCCTACGACACGACCGACGCCGAGCTTCGCGCCCACCTGGGCGTGGTTGCGCCTCCGACCGAGGTCGTATTGCCCACCGACCGGGAGACGGGAAGGCCAAGAGGGTTTGCGTTTGTTGAGTTCGCCGAGCGGTCGGTCGCCGAAGAGGTGGTTCGCCGCTTCAACGCGCAGCCCTTCAAGGGGCGGAACCTCGCGGTGAGCGAGGCTCGCGCCCGGGAAGACCGGCCTGCGGGGTATCGCCCGGCCGCGCCTTTCCGACCCGCATTCGCGGCGCCCGACCCCGGTGCTCCCGTCCCCGTGGAACGGCCGGGGAGGAATTTCGGTCCGCCCGCGCCCCGGCGCCAGAAGGGTTCTGGACGCCGTTCCGCCAAGTCGGAGGGCCGGCCGCGAGGCCCGATCCGGGAGCGCAACACCGGCCGCGTCTTCGACGTGGACGACGGGGAGGGCGACCTGGAGGACTTCGACGATTTCGCGACCGGTTTGACCGGCGAGGAGGACGACCAGGAGTAGGTGCGCCTCTCCTGGCGTCCGACCTGTTTCCCGTCCCGCTACCGCTGCCCCTCCCCCGAACACCACGTGGAAGGAGCAGGATGATGCCGGCGTGCC
>JARKSS010000219.1 GCA_029974175.1 Vicinamibacterales bacterium | reverse complement strand
CCCGGCCGGTGCGGCGGCGGCCAGCGTCACCTGGAGCACGCTCACCTCCCCGCCGCGCCTCACGCCAAGCAGCACGGTGCTCCCGGGCTCGGCCGCGCGCACGCGCTGCAGCACGTCAGCCGCCGACGCCACGGCCTCGCCCTGCATCTCCTCGATGACGTCACCGCCGCGCAGCACGCCGGCGGCGGGACCAGTGGGGTCGACAAACGCGACAACGGCGCCACCCGTCGCGAGCGTCGCCGAGGCAAGCGCCCGATCGAGATCCTGCAGCTCCACTCCCATCGTGGCAGGCGGCGAAGCGCTGGCGGTCAGCAGGCGTTCGGCCGCCCGCACCAGCGTGAAGGCCGGCACCAGCGCCAGGTCGCGTCTTCCCACCACCATGCCGACGACTCTTCCATCGAGATCGACCACCACGGTGCCGGGCTGCCCCGGCTGCAGCGACGGCGGCAGGGCACGCGCGCCCGGCCAGAACGACCCGGGCAGCGGGTCGAACCGGTCGACGAAAACCGGGCGGGCCGCCGGTCCACCCGGCGCCCCGTCGATCGCGACCGCGTAGCCGGTCGGCGTCGTGCGCGCCGGTACCGGATCGAGCGGAGGCGGACCGGCGAGTGGCGGCGCCTCGCGCAGCCGGACGACCGCAAAGCCGCGGACCACGTCCTCGGCGACGAGGGCCGCGTCGCTGACGCCCTCGCCGGTGAGCAAGCGAAGCTGCGCGGCAGAACCCACCGCCGCCACCGCCAGGTCGTCACGAAACCTCAACGCGGGCGTAAACCAGCGGTGCGGGCCGGCGCCGGTCGAGGGCGTCCCCACCGGGGCGTCGAGCTGCAGGACGGACACGAACGGCGCGACGCGCGACCGGGCGAGGGCCACCGTGGTGGCCAGCTCGTCGAACAAGGCCTCGGCGGCGAGGCGCTGCAAGGGCTGCTCGCGCGGCAGCGCGGGCGGCGGGGCGTCGGGAAAGCGGAAGCGCGCCAACACCAGCAGCGTGCCCGCCGAGAGCACCACGGTGACCAGCAGGAGCCGCGTTTCGCGCGCGAAACGGAGTCGACGGGGCATCATGCCTGGGTTGCGTGATCTTCTCACACTTGTGGCCGGCCTCCCAGCACAGGGATCTATACTTCTGGGCAACGGGGGAATCATGAAACGCTTTGCACTCGTGCTCCTCTTCGTGGCAATCGGCCTCGTTCCCTCCACGGTGCACGCACAGAAGTACTTCGGCGGATTCGCGGGTTACTCGTACGGCGATGCAGCCGGGGAATGCCCCTCGCTCTGGGACGACTGCCCGAACCGGCGCACCGGCTACGGCATCGTGTTCGGCGGCCTGGGAGGCGGCTTCGGCTTCGAGCAGGAGATCGCCTGGACGCCCGACTTCTTCGGCGAGGAAGGGGAGTTCCAGGACAGCAGCGTCCTCACCGTGATGTCGAACCTCGTCTTCAGCATCCCGGCAGGCCCCCTGCGGCCGTACGGCACGGCGGGCCTCGGGTTGATCAAGGCGAGGGCCGAGTTCACCACCGAAAGCCTCACGGATTTCAGCGACACCGCGTTCGGCTGGAACTACGGCGCCGGCGTGATGGTGATGCTTCCCGCCCATCTCGGGGTGCGTCTCGACTGGCGGCGGATCCGCTCGGGCCCCGAGGTCTCGTTCCTGGACGCCAACGACAAGGTCGAATTCTCGCGCGTCACCCTGGGCGTGGTCCTGCACTGACATGCTGCGCGCTGCCTTCGCTGCGGCCCTCGCAACGGCCGTCATCGCCCAGTCACCTGCCCCGGCGCCGTCGGGCGGCCTGCGCACCCTCGACCTCTCGGCCGACACCGCGCGCCAGGTGATCGTCGATCGCGAGCCGGGACAGTACCTCGGCCACCCGACGACGGTGCTGCTCGAGGACAACCGGACGATGCTCGTGGTCTACCCGAAGGGCCACGGTCGCGGTGCGGTCGTCATGAAGCGCAGCGAGGACGCCGGCCGCACCTGGAGTGAACGGCTGCCCGTGCCGGCAAGCTGGGCGACGAGCCAGGAGACGCCAACCCTGCACCGGGTGGTGGACGGGCGCGGGGTCAAGCGCCTCATCCTCTTCTCGGGGCTGTACCCCATTCGCATGTCGGTCTCCGAAGACGACGGCCGGACCTGGAGCGAGCTGAAGCCGATTGGCGACTTCGGCGGCATCGTCGCGATGGCCAGCGTCGTGGAGGCACGAACGGGTCCGGGTCACTACCTGGCCTTCTTCCACGACGACGGCCGGTTCTTCACGGCGAAAGGGGCGCCGGCCACCCCACCCACCTTTACCGTCTACCAGTCACGCTCGACCGACGGCGGGCTGACGTGGGGCCGGCCCACGATCGTGTGGAGCGGGCACGAGGTGCACCTGTGCGAGCCGGGGGCGATCCGGTCGCCCGACGGGAAGCGCCTGGCGCTGCTGCTGCGCGAGAACTCGCGCCGCCGCAACTCGCACGTCGTCTTCAGCGACGACGAGGGGAAGACGTGGAGCAGACCGGTCGAGCTGCCCGCCTCGCTCACGGGCGACCGGCACGTCGGCAAGTACGCGTCCGACGGGCGCCTCTTCATCGCGTTCAGGGACATGGCGGCGAACAGTCCCACGCAGGGCGACTGGGTGGCGTGGGTCGGCACCTGGGACGACATCGTCTCGGGCGGCGAAGGGCAGTACCGAGTGCGGCTCGCGGACAACCACAACCGCTGGGATTCGACCTACCCCGGGGTCGAGGTGCTGCCGGACGGGACGATTGTCACGACGACCTACGGACACTGGACCGCGGGCGAGCAGCCCTATATCCTGTCGGTCCGGTTGAAGCTGTCGGAACTCGACGCGATGGGTCGCTAGCAGGCCGCCGAAAAACGGGCCTGAATGCACCTCGAGTCACCCCACCGCGAGAGGCGCCGGCGGCAGCCCGGCGGCGCCCGCGCCACTGCCCGGCCTCCCTGGCACAAAACTTCAACGTAGAATGACTGTTGGGCTCGCCCAAATCGACAAGGAAACGAGGAGGGCTGTGACCGTCCTCGCTTCGTTCGAGGCCCCCCGATGCCCGTTCAGGCCCCCGTCCCGCCGCCCGGCCGTCCCCTGATCAGCCGGGCCGTCGCATCACCACCGGCCGAGATCCGGCTCCCGGCCACCGTTGCCCCAAGCGCCACCTGGCCGCTGACCGAGCAGCGGACGCTCGTGCTTGCGATCGGGGCAATCGTCGTGCTGGCCGCGACGTTCCGCATCCAGGGACTCGACTACGGCGGGTTCAGCGAGGACGAGGTCAACAAGGTTGCGGCGCTACGCGCCTACGCCGCTGGCAAGTTCACGGCCAACGCCGAGCACCCGATGCTGATGAAGCTCGCCATGCTCGGCTCGACTGCGGCTGCCGACGCGTGGAACCACCTGGCCGGGTGGGCGGGCTGGCCCGTCGTTTCGCCCGAGACCGCGCTTCGCCTGCCGAACGCGCTGGTCGGCGCGGCGACGGTGATTCCGCTCTTCCTGCTCGCGCGCTGCTTCTTCGGACCGCTCGTCGCGTTGTGGGCCTCGCTGCTGCTGGCCCTCGACGTGACGGTGACCGGGCTGAACCGCATCGGGAAGGAGGATACCTTCCTGGTGTTCTTCCTGCTGCTCGGCACCTGGCTCTACGAGGAAGCCCGCGCGCGCCACGCGCCGGGCGGAACGGTGCCGTCCCGGTGGTACGCGGCAAGTGGTGCCGCCTTCGGCCTGATGCTGGCGTCGAAGTACATGATCTACCACCTCGGCCTGTGGGCGCTGTTCCGCCTGGCGGCGGGAGCCGAGGAGCGAAAGCTCACCGGATCGCGGCCGGCACCGGCCGGCCCGCGGCGGCGCGCCCCGCGGTCGTTCTACGTCGCCGCACTCGTGGCGTTCGTCATCGCCAACCCGGCGATCCTCTCGCCCGCCACCTGGGCCTACTGCCTCCACTACGCCAGCGGCGGGACGATGGTCCACCACGGCGCGTACTTCGCGGGGCAGATCTACTCGAACGCGATCACCGACACACCCTGGGGCCTGCCCTGGTACTTCTACCTGCTGTACCTCGGCGTCAAGATCCCGCTGCCCATCCTGGCTGCCATCGGCGTCGGGCTCATCGAACTGGTGCGCCTTCGCCGGCGGCGAGGGGCTGTCTTCGCACGGGTGTTCCTCCTCTTCTTCCTGCTGCCCTCCTCGCTGGCAGCCTCGAAGTTCGCCCGCTACCTGCTGCCGGCCCTCGTGGTGCTGCAGCTGGTTGCCGCGCTCGGCGTGGTGCGGACGCTCGACCTGGTGACCCGGTGGCGGGGGCCGCGGCTGCGGATGGCAGCAGCCGGGGCAATCGTGGCCCTGGTCGTGGTGACCGCGCTCAGCGCCCAGGTTACCGCGGCTCCTTTCGCGTCGCTGCACCTCAACGCCATCGGTCATCGCGTCTCCACGCCTGGCGGGCTTTTCCCGAATGACGAGCTGTACGACATGGGCGTCCGCGAGGCGGTGCTGTGGATTGCCGGACGGGCGGCACTGGGCGCGTCGGTCGTGAGCGACGCACCCGGCGTCGTTGGTGAGTACCTGCGGCGGGCGGGCCGCACCGACATCGAGGCGCGACCGCTCGCGACGAAGGGCCTTCCGTTACCGCCGGCCGAGGTGTGGCTGCTGGCGCAGAACAGCCATGCCTGCTTCGAGAGCCAGCCGACCGTGGATCTCGTCAGGCACCGCGAGCGGCCGGTCTTCGTGTTCAGCGTCCGCGGGACGGCGACGGTGGAGGTGTTCCACCTCGACTGGCGCTTTCCGGCTGACCCGGCCTGGGAGGCGGCGCTGGCGGGCACTTCCCGTGGTCCGCGGCGCGGCGTCCGGTTTCTCCCGGCCGCGTGGGCGATCGATGAGACGCCGACGCGGGGACCCGCGGTGTTTCGCGAGGCCCGCTACTCGCTCACAGGCCGCGTCAGACCGCTTCTCTTCTGGGTGGGGAAGGACAAGGTCGGCGAGGCGCGAATCGCCTGGCTCGCGGGTTCAGGCGAAACACCCGGCGGGTACGAGCTGCTGATCGGCTCGGATCCCTCACGCGCCCCTCGAAAGATCAACAGGTGGGGGTACATCGCGGAGGCGGACCGGGAGGGCGAGGTCCGGGTCGTCGGCCTGATGACCGAGGTGGATCACGAGACACTCGAACAGGCGAAGGCCAGCGTCGAGGGACCGTCGAAGGGATCGCGCCCGTACAAGGTGATACACGGCTTCGTGTCGCCGTCGGCGGCCGGATCGACCATCCGCGGGGTCATGCTGCCCGAGAACCTGACGTTCAAGGACCTCGCGGCCGCGATGGAGCTGCTGCCGCCTGCCGGGCCGGCGGAGCGGCAGACGGCCGTTCCGCCGGGCACCGAGCCCGGCTTCCTCCACGCGATGGCGTCGCTGCTGCACGAGCACGTGGAGTCGTTCCGGCAGGGCGGCGTGGTGACGGCGGGCGGCAGCCGTACCTACGTCTACGCCGGCAAGGTGTACGACGTGACGATCCGGTCGTCGAAGGCCCTCGCCCGCGCGACGTACAAGGGCGTGGAGTTCCGGAACTATCGAGAGCGAGTTCCAGGCCAAGGCCCGTTCGGGCAGCGGCGGGTCGAAGTTCAGGCTCGTCTACGGCACCGAGGGCCCACTTCGGGAGGTGCCTGTTCGCATCGTGTACCGGCCGAAGTGGTGGTTCGAAGCAGAAATGGTGCTGACGGAACCGCCAAGCCTCGAGATACCGCTCGCGCGACACACCAGCCACTGACAGCGCAGCCTCACGACGGTTGAACCACGAGATCACAAAGAACACAAAGGATGCTCCGCGCCGGTCTTCGGCGGCCGCCCCTCGACCCTAGCTCGGGGCGGCCGGGCGGAGGCGGCAGCGCGGCACGCGCAAGCAAGCGCTGGGAACTCTCGCTTGTTTGCGCACGCCGCGTTGGCGTCTCCGCCGCGGTCGGCCATCCGGAGCCGTAGCCGCGGGCGCACCGAGCGTGGGCGGAGCCGGAAGCGTAGCGAGCGTTCGGCGACGGATGGCCGACCGCCCGAAGACCGGCGCCGGTCCCCTCGTTCGCGCAGGCCCAAAACCAGCCCTCCCTTTGTGTCCTTTGTGTCCTTTGTGTCCTTTGTGGTTCCTCGTCGTCGTCGAGGAACCTTACTGTGGGCAGCGCACGAACGGTTGGCTCGGCTCGGACCAGGCGGTCGCGCCCCCCGGCCACACGCCGCGCACCCGGTACGTGAAGATACGGCCGGCAGGTGCCAAAAGGCCGGCGGAAGCAATCGACGCGACGAGCGTGCGTTCCATCGCCTTGACTTCCCATGGGGGGAGGTCGAACGAGCGCCGCTCGAGGAAGGCATCAAGGGACAGATTCACGGTGCCTGCGGCAGTCGATGCGCCGGGAGGGAAGAACCCCACCTGGTAGCCCGTCATGCGCGCATGATCGGGCGACTCGAAGATCAGCAGCCGGGGGTTCACGAGGGCCCCGCTGCCGCCGTCACACGGGTTCCCGGCAGCGGCGTGGCGCATCAGGCGGCGTGGTTCGCGCGCGAGGCCGGCCCGCGTCTCCACCGCGGAGTCGCTCGCCTCGCCGGACTCGCGGACGCCTGACCCCTGCGCCGCCGCCATAGCGGTGAGTGCTGCCGACAACACCGCCACCATGTCGAGCGGCTCGCCCGTGCCCTGTCCGGATTGCCCGTCACGGGCGTCCCACTCGAGGGCGCCGTTCAGCACGATCCTCATCCCGTCCGTCGCACCGCCTTGCTCTCGGAGGAGGACGGCACGGGTGAAGTTGTCGAGCTGCCGCGCGTGAACCGCGGTTCCCCACTCGATGGTGGCCGTGCCGGCGCAGGCCGCCGGTGTGGCCGTGGTCACGACCGCGGGCAGGGGGGTGCCGGCCGGCACGACGAAGCGCGAGGCCTCGACCGCGCGCGCCACTGCGCAGGCCCAGTCGCGGCAGCCGTCCGAGAGCGCGGGCGACGGACCGAGCTTCACCCGCAGGCAGCCGGGCAGCGCCATCCCCGACGGACTTCCCGCCAGCACGGAACCCTCGTCTGGCACGGGCGCGCCGCTGCTCGCCGTGGCCGCCAGGCGCCGGACCTCGCGGGTGAACGCCGACAGCTCGACCTCGGGCAAGCCAGTCGTCTGCGCCGAAGGAACGGGCGCCGATGACAGCAGTCCCGCGGGCAGGCGCCCCCCATCGTGGGTCCGAACCACCAGGCCGGACGAGCCGCCGGGCCGGATACGGAACCGCCCGGCAAAGACCCCGACGATCGGGCTGAGCATCCCGGGCGTCTCGTGCAGGAACAACACGTCCCGGTCGCCCACCCGGAACTGCGGCATCCCGCTCACGTCGAGGGTGACACCGTCCAGCTCGCCGCCGGGCAGTTCCAGGATCGTTTGCAGCGCCGCACGCCCCTTCAGTGTCTCGAGGATCCGAAGGGTCACCACGGCGGCCGGCAGGTCGCCCCTCTCGCCGCGCGCACGCTCCGCGCGCACGTCAACGACCTCGGCGACCACGATCCGCTGCGCGGCGCGGACCAGGGCCTCCAGGCTGGACTGCCGCGTCACGGTAGCCCCCTCGGCAACCGGCACGAGGGCGGCGACGACGCTGATCAGGGTCGGCGCCAGGGCGCGAAGGCTGAGCATCCCGGGATCCGCCACTACTCTCCATCCTGGCCGGGACCCTGTCAAGAGCCGGACCTTGGAACGGGAGAACCACAAGCATCACGAAGCACACAAAGGGCGTTCGCACTGCGACGGCCTCGGCGTCCATCCGCAGCCGCAGTCTGTCCGCCGCGGCCGCGGCGCGCGAGCGTCCGGCGGAGGCGGAAGCGTGGTTTTCACTCCTCCGTGCAAGCCAGAGCGTCACCGTGGCGGGCGGGTTGCACACCCGCGGGGCGAGGAAGGAGGAGACGTGAACGAATTGATCAAGATGGTCGCCGACCGCACCGGTGTCGGTGACGACAAGGCGAAGACGGCCGTGGACACCGTCGTCGGGTACCTCAAGCAGAAGCTCCCGCAGCCGATTTCCGGGCAGATCGACCAGGTGGTTGGTGGAGGGTCGGGCAGCGGCGGAGGACTTGGCGGAGCGATCGGAGACGTGATGGGTGAAACACGCAAGTGAAGGGCTGGCGCCGAAGTTGCACGAGGTGAGGCATTCCTTGCCAGCCGAGCGAACGGGTGGCCGGTAACGAGTGCGCGGCCCGTGCAAGGTTCACGGTGTGTTGAGTATGGATTTCCTGCAGATGGCGCTCGAGCACGGCACGTACCCGACGCTGGCGGTCGTGTCGTTCGTCAGCGCCATCTTTCCCGTTGTCAACGCAGAACTCGCAATGGTGGGCCTGGTGGTCGCGCTCCCGAACCCGAACCTCCTGCCGCTGGTCGCCGTCGCGACCGCCGCGCAGATGGCCGGCAAGTCCACGATGTACTGGCTGGGACGCCGGGGGGGAGAGGTGGCGACCGGCCGCTACGCGCGGGCGGTGGAACGGTGGGGTCACCGCTTTCGTGGTTCGTCGTGGGGAGTGGGCGCGCTCGTCTTCATCAGCGCGCTCTCGGGCCTTCCGCCCTTCTACGTCATCAGCACGCTGGCGGGGGTCTTCCGCACCAGCTTTGCCGCGTTCCTGGTCGTCGGCTCGGCCGGCCGCTTCGTCCACTTCACCGCGCTCGGCCTCTTCCCAGCGGCCCTGAAGTCCATCGGCTGAATGGGTGCCGCCGGGTGCCTGCAGCCTGCCTCGGCCCAGCTCGCCGCGCCGTAGCTCGAAGGTCCTTCACCCGAGCGAAGGCGGAGCTTGCCCGTGGCTCGAAGGTCTTTTGCTCGCGCGAAGGCGGGTGGTAGCATCCCCCCGTTATGGTGAACTGGGATGAGACCCGCTACCGCGGCGACGCGCAAGACGTGGACGAGCTGGTTCGCGTCTACCGTGTCAACGACTACCTCGACACCGTCGAGGCCAACCGGCGCCAGCTGGACCGCGGGATCCGCGAAAAGCTGATCAAGCACGGCATCCGGTTGAGCGAGCGGCTCTCGCCGCGCATCTACCGCCTCTTCGGCGAGACGTGCGCGCGGTTCGGCGTCGAGTCGGAAGCCGAGGTGTTCTGCATCCCGTCGGCCGAGGTCAACGCGTTCGCAACGGTTGACGTGCGGGAGGCCTGCACGTACTCCTTGATCGGCGTGACGGCCACCGCGCTCGAGCGCCTCGAGGATGCCGAGCTGAGGTTCATCCTCGGTCACGAGCTGGGTCACATCCTCTTCGGGAACAACCGCCTGGACGGCCTCCTCTCGCAGAACCCCGAGAACGCCGATATCACGGTGCTGCCGCCCTTCGGCGAAAGCCTCTTCCTGCGCTGGCGGCGCAAGGCCGAGATCAGCGCCGATCGCGCGGGGCTGCTGGCCGCCGGGAGCTTCCGCGACTCGGCCACGGCGCTGCTCAAGGCCACCTTCGGCCTCAGCG
>JARKSS010000215.1 GCA_029974175.1 Vicinamibacterales bacterium | reverse complement strand
ACGGCGGTCAGCTACTACATGCAGGCGTTCCAGTCCAACCCGCGCCGCACCGAGTACCGCATCGCGCTCGAGCGGGCGCAGCTTGCCGCCTCGCTGGATCACCTGGACCGCGCCCGCGCCTTCGACGAGAAGGGCGAGCTGGAGGCTGCGATCCGCGAGTACCGCCGGGCCGCCGAGTTCGACCCGACCAACGCTCGGGCCGCGGCGCGCGCCCTCGAGCTCGAGCGGGTGCTGCGCGACAAGCTCGAGGCCGCCCGGCCCGTGCCCCAGATCGAGCAGCTCCGCGAGCAGGCCCGGCAGCGGCAGGAGAACCTGCTGAACCCCGCCTCCCGCGAGCCGATCCGGGCCAAGTTCGTCAGGGGGATCCAGCTGTCGGAGGTACTCACCTTCATCGGCCAGGCTTCGGGGATCAACATTCTCTACGAGCGCGACTTTCAGGACCGCCAGCTCTCGAACCCGATCGAGCTGGACGGGGTCACCCTCGAGCAGGCCCTCCACCTGGTGCTGACCTCCAACGGCTTCTTCTACAAGGTGCAGAACCCGCGCACCATCATGGTCATCCCCGACCAGCCGCCGAAGCGCGCGATGTACGAGGAGCAGGTCATCCAGGTCTTCCACGTTTCAAACGCCGACGTGACCGAGCTCCAGACGCTGCTCACCGGCCTCTTCCAGGGCGCCGGCGTGACCGCGCGCCCGCTGGTGACCGCGAACAAGACCTCGAACACGATCACCATGCGCGGCAGCGCCGCGATGGTGGCGATCGCCGAGAAGGTGATCCGGGCCAACGACAAGCCGCGGGCCGAGGTGGTCATCGACATCGAGATCCTCGAGGTGAACCGGAGCCGGGCGAAGGCCTACGGCCTCAACCTCTCGCAGTACTCGATCACGGGCGTCTTCTCGCCCGAGACCCCCCCGGGCGCGGGAACCGGGACCGGGGGCGAGACCGGTGGCGGCACCGGCCAGGCAACCACCAGCGGCCTGTTCAACCTGAACAGCATCTCGCAGGGAATCAACACGGCCGACTTCTACGTCGGCGTCCCCTCGTGGATCATCCGTTTCCTCGAGAGCGACTCGTCGAGCAAGCTGATCGCCAAGCCGTCGCTGCGGGGCCAGGAGGGCAAGACGCTCACGGCGAACCTCGGCGACGAGATCCCGGTGCCCTCGACGACCTTCACGCCGCTCATCGGGGGCGGGACGGCGGTCAACCCGCTGACCTCGTTCCAGTACCGCCCGGTCGGTGTGAACGTCGAGGTGACGCCCCGCGTCACCTACACGGGCGACATCATCCTCGACCTCACCGTCGAGAGCAGCACGAAGGGGAGCGACGTCAACATCGCGGGGCAGAGCCTGCCCTCCTTCGGCTCGCGCCGCGTGAAGACGACCATGCGGCTGCGTGACGGCGAGTCGAACCTGCTCGCCGGGCTGCTGCGCGACGACGAGCGGCGTTCGCTCAGCGGGTTCCCGGGCTTGCTCAACGTGCCGATCCTCAAGCAGCTCTTCTCGGCGAACGACAACCAGCTCGCGCAGACCGACATCGTCATGCTGCTGACGCCCCGCATCATCCGGACGCACGGGCTGACAGCCGACGACGTTGCGCCGATCTACATCGGCACGGCCCAGAACCCGAGCCTTGGCGGCGGGCCTCCCCCTCTGATCGAGCCGGGCGGGGCCGCCGAGCAGCCGGCCATCCAGCCGACACCCGGGACCGGTACATCGGGCACGCCGATGGGCCGGCCCACGCCGCAGGGGACGCCGGTGCTGCCGCCGGGTTCGTCACCGATCCCGGCGAGGCC
>JARKSS010000210.1 GCA_029974175.1 Vicinamibacterales bacterium | reverse complement strand
GCAAGCTGCGTGCAGACTCTCACCCGTTGACAGAGGGTCAGCCTTTTGCAACCCGGCTCAGGCTCGAATGATGACCACTTCCGTCGTCAGACCGCGTATAGTTAGCCAGGTCAGCCGGATCGAGAGCGCCGAGCATGGAGGAGCCTGCGTGAGTCCACGCAAGCCGGGAAGCCTGAAGCCCTACACCACTGGGGAGATCGCCAGAGAGCTGGATGTCAGCATCAATACCGTGATCGCCTGGCTGGAGCGGGGCGAAATGCCGTGGCACTGGAGCGACCAGGAGAATCAGCGCGGCCGGCGACTCGTGAAGGTCAAGGATTTCAACGCATGGAAGCGAAGACAAACCGGCTGAGTGTGAAACTGACTCTTGCAGTTTCTTTCAGTGCGTGCTAGGGTACACCCAAGACGCCAGCAACAACCAGAGGAGGTAGCAGGACACACAGAGACGTGAGAGGAACTCCACCGTAGGAGAAGACCATGCCCAGACAGAGAAGTGGGCACCGGGAGAGTTGCAGCTCCCCCGGCGCCCGGGTGGTACATTTCGAGCCCGGCCTCGAGCTCGAGTGCGCCGCCTGCGAGTTCCGCCTCGACGAGCGGCCCGGCTGCCTGATCGCACTCGAGCTGGCCGACGACTGCGAGCCGATGACGGCGGCTTGCTGCCCGACCAGAGCGGAGGCGGCGGCATGAGAGAGCCAGACACGACCTCGGCCTGGCAGGACTGGGACGCCGAGCACGAGGACGACCGCATGCGCCGCCGCGCCGCCGCCGCCCGCACCGAGGACGAGCTGCTCGACCTGCTGCGCGAGGCCGGCGGTCTCGAGAGCGGCCTGACCGTGCTGCGCTTCGGCCTGCGGGCGCGCCTCACGGCCGAGCAGCGCAGCTGATCGCCGCCGCCCGCCGGCGCCGCCGGGAGCAGCAGGCCGCCCTGGCGAGTCCGCCCAGCCCGGAGCAGCTCGCCGCCTACGAGCCGCAGAGTCGCCGGCAGCGCGAGCGCCTGGCGGCCTTCCGCCGGCTCGGGCACGGGCCCGCCCTGTCGGACGAGTGGCGCCGCGCGATGGGCAACCACTGGTCCCCCGAGAGCGGCTACGACCACGACTACGAGGCCGCCGTGCGGGCCGAGCTGGCCGCGCGGCGCGCCCTGGAGGAGACGAGATGAGCGAGACCGTGAAGCTGCAGCCCTACAGCGCCGAGGTGGCCGAAATCGCCGCCCGCGGCGCCGAGCTGCAGAGCCAGGCCGAGGCGTTCGTGATCGCCTGCGATGAGGACGACCTGGCCGCCAAGACGATGCTGGCCGAGGTGCGCAGCATGCTG
>JARKSS010000195.1 GCA_029974175.1 Vicinamibacterales bacterium | reverse complement strand
GCTTGGCCTCGTCGGACACGTCCTCGGCCTTGTCCTTCACAGTGTCGACCACGTCGGCGACCTTGTCCTGAACCGTGTCGACGGCCTCAGCAGCGCGGTCCTTCGCGGCGGCGGCAGCGTCCGAAGCCTTTTCCTGCCACGTGGCGGCGCGCTCGGGCGACGGCGGCAGGTAGGTCACTTCGCCGAGCGGAGCGGCCCACGGGTCATCCTTGGGTCGGCGGCTCAAGACGATGGCCCCGATCGCGCCGAGCGCAGCACCGACACCGAGGACAATGAGGATGCCGCCCTTGCGCTTGCGCTTGGAACCGCCAGCCTTCTCGGCGGCATCGGTGATGACGTCGGCGACCCCGGCGAGTGACGAGGGGGCGCGCTCGGCCGCAGCGATCGCGGCATCAGCGGCCTGCACCTTGGCTGTGCCTGCCGCGGCGAGGAGGCTCGCGACCGCTGCAGAGACCTTGGGCAGGAGATCGTCAACAAGCCGGTCGCGAGCGTCATCGACCATCGGGCCGAGGTCGTCGACGGCCTTTTGGACCTTGGGTCCGGCCACGTCCACACCATGCTCGAGCTTGGGCTTGGCCCACTCGACGCCGGCCTCGACGTAGGGGTGAGCCTTTTCGCTCGCGGCGTCGAGCAACGGCTGGGCTCTGTCGTGAGCGGCGTCCAGCAAAGGCTGGGCCTTTTCGCGGGCTAGGTCGGCGGCGTCACGGACACGCGGGGCTGCCTTCTCGGCCGCTTCGCGAACCATGGGTCCGGCCTTTTCGGCTGCTTCGCGCACGATTGGTGCGGCCTTGTCCTTGGCGGCGGCTGCCTTTTCCTTGGCCACGGGGCCGTAGGTGCGGGCAGCTTCAGCAGCGGCCGCTGCTGCTGCGACCGCCATTTCCTTCACGACTGGTGCGTAATCGCGCGCCTTTGCGGCTCCGGCACGTGCGCCCTTGGCGGCCGCGGGGCCCGCTGACTCACGGAGCGCGGCAAGCTTCTCGGCTGCCGACGGCCCCTGGTCCTTATTCATCCGGAACATAAACGTCCTCCCGTGTCGACCCATCTGCTGATGCGCTCCCGCCCATCCTGCCCTGTCGAGGCGACAAGCACATGATCGGGCGCGGGATTTCCTACTCTGACGGCTGCAACGTCGCCTGAGGCCGCTTCGATTCCGCCCACCGCTGCTGCTGCCCTCCCCTCACCGCTTGGATTCGATACCGGATGCCGGGGGATGCCGGGTTGCTGGGTATCGACCCGGGGTGACCTCGCCGATTCGATACCGGATGCTGGGGTATGCCGGGTTGCTGGGCATCGATCCGGGGTGACCTCGCCGATTCGATACCGGATGCTGGGGTAGGCCGGGTTGCTGGGTATCGATCCGGGGTGAGCTCGCCGATTCGATACCGGATGCTGGGGTATGCCGGGTTGCGGGGTATCGACCCGGGGTGAGCTCGCCGATTCGATGCCGGATGCTGGGGTATGCCGGGTTGCGGGGTATCGACCCG
>JARKSS010000186.1 GCA_029974175.1 Vicinamibacterales bacterium | reverse complement strand
ATACCCGCCACGTACCCGGCCTCGCTTCGCTCGCGAAGGATGGCCATCTACGCCGGTGAGGGAGTCTCCTACGCGTGGCTGATCGACCCCGTCGCGCAGACGCTCGAAGTGCGCAGCCTGCAGGAAGGCCGCTGGAGGGTCGTGGCCACGCACGTCGGCGGCCAGCTCGTGCGTGCCGTGCCGTTCGAAGCCCTGGAGCTGCAGCTCTCCGCGCTCTGGCCTCGCGAGCCGGGAAAGACCCGGGGAAGGTAGAAGGCCAGCCCTACGAACCCGACGAGCTGGACGAACGCGGCTGGCCGAGCAGTCGCTCGCCGCCGGCCTCGCGGAAGACCTCGCGCCCGCGGAGGCGGTTGGCGTCGGCCTCCGCGAGAACCGCCTGGAACGCTGCTCTCCTGCGCAGTGCCTCGAACTCGGGCCGGTTTCTGAGGAGCTGTGAAGGACAGTAACCCTTCGCGACCGCCCGTTCGATCAGCCGCGCCCCCTCATCATGGTCGCCGAGGTCGCACAGCAGCCAGGCCTCGAGGAACAGGGCTTCCGGGTCGTCCTGGATCTTGAGGCCCCGGAGCGTCGCGAGGTGTGCCAGCACGTCGTCGAGCCGGCGCTCGACCCACGCGAAGAGCGCCTCGCTCCAGGCGCGGAAGGCCGGGATCCGCGGGATCCGGCGCATCTCGTCCGCCGCCAGCCGCGCGGCCTCGCGCCGTCCTGCAAAGCCGAGGGCGATGACGCGCATCCCATCGTCGGCCCCGGCGACGACGAGGGGGCGAGGGATCTCGAGGAGGCGCTCGACGTCCCCAGCCATCAGCAGCGTCTGCTCGACGCTGGTGGGAACGTTCGGGTCGAGCCGGCGGGCCTCGGCGTGCGCGGCGATCGACTCGTCGTAGAGCCCGCAGTACCGGCAGGCGTGGACGAGGCCGGCGAACAGCTCAGGGTCGTTGCCGTTGAGCTTCGCTTGCTCGACCAGCCTCCGCAGCGCCTGCTGCGGTTGGCCCATGTCGGCCTCGAGGTGCGCGTAGAACTTGTGGGCGACCGACAGGCGGGGGTTGATCGCCAGCGCCTGGCGCAACGCATTCTCCGCTCGCGCCTCGCTGTCGGGCTGCTCCTCGATGAACTTGCCGATGACGCGCTGGCAGCGGCCCAGGTGGGCCCACGCCGGGGCGAAGCCGGGGTCCCTCTCGAGGCAGAGCTCGTAGAGATGCCGGGCGCGCGGCAGGCCGTCGTACGTGCGGACCATCTCGTTCGCGCGAAGGTACAGCTCGTACGCCTCTGGGTCGTGCGGCGCGTCAGGCTCCGGCGGAGCCGCCTCGGCCGTCAACGGCAGCGAGAGCGCGTCGAAGACGCGCTGGCTGATGTCGTCCTGCAGGTGGAACAAGTCGCCCATCGACGACTGCACGGTGTGGGACGTCAGCAGCGTCCCGCCGGGTGCCTCGACCAGCTGCACGCTCACGCGCAGCTGGTCGCCCGCCCGCAGGAGCGTTCCCATCACGACGCGATCGACGTCGGCTTCCGAGGCAAGCGCCTTCGGGTCGGGGGCGTCGGCGAAGCGGGCGGCCGTCGCGCTCGCGCGCACCACCAGCGAGTCGATCCCGGAGAGCGAGGTCGCGATCGCGTCCGGCAGGCTGTAGGCGAGGAAGTCGGTCTCCGGATCGGGACGCAGCACGCGGAACGGCAGCACGACGAGGCGCAGCAGCGGGCGCGCCAGCGTCGGCGCGCTGGCGCCATCGACGTGGCGGATCCCGCGCAGCTGCCGGGCCATGGCTTCGGCCGACGCCGGGCGATCCTCCGGACGCTTGGCGAGGGCGCGGCGGATGACGCGGTCGACGGCGGCCACGGCCGGCGACCCGGTCAGGGCGGGAGGCTGATCGTGCAGGGTGGCGTGCAGCACCTCGACCGCGCTGGCGCCGTCGAAGGCCGGCCGGCCCGCCAGCATCTCGAAGAGGATGGCGCCTGCCGCGAACAGGTCGCAGCGGGCGTCGACCGTCTCGCCCCACACCTGCTCGGGCGCCATGTAGTGCGGCGTGCCGATGATCGAGCCAATCGTGGTGAGGCCCGTCGCGCTCGCGTCCACCGCCCCGGCCTCGGGGCGTGCGAGGCCGAAGTCGAGCACCTTCACG
>JARKSS010000175.1 GCA_029974175.1 Vicinamibacterales bacterium | reverse complement strand
CATGGGATTCCAGTGGTTTCCAATCCCGTGGCTCGACGGCACGCCGGAGCCCGCCGCCCGCGAGCAGGCCCGCGCCGCCTATGTGCTGCTCGATCGATGGCTCGACGAGCAGGCGGAGGCGATGCCGGCCGACCGCACCGTGCTCGTCGGCTTCAGCCAGGGCACGATGATGGCGCTGCAGGTCGGCCTGCGCCGGCGCGACCCGTTCGCCGGCATCGTCGGCTTTTCCGGTCGCCTGCTCGACCCGGCGGCGCTCGGCGCCGAGATCACCGCCCGCCCGCCGGTCCTCCTCGTCCACGGCGACGAGGATCCGATGGTCCCCTACGCCTCGATGGCCGAGGCCGCCAACGCGCTCACCGCCGCCGGTGTGGAGACCTACACGCACACCTCCCGCGGCGTCGGCCACGGCATCGCGCCGGACGGCCTTGGCCTCGCGCTGTCCTTCATCCGCGACCGGCTCGGCATCGCCTGACCCGGTGGGCCGGGCGCCACGGCCGTCGGGTGGCGCTGACCGAAATTTCGGCAGTGATTCAGCGGCTCTCACCGTCATCAAACCGTTCATTGCGGATGCTAACGTCCGGCTGTCCGGACAATTTGTCTCTATCTAGAGGCTTGTCAGCCAAATCTGGCGAGATATAGTCCGGATATGGTCGAGCCGTCGCGCCGTCCTCCGCGGTGCCCCCGGCCCGGCCCGGCGCAGGGGACGTGTCTATGTTGCAGTGCACCCATATGCCCGCCTTCGTCCGCCACCCCGGCGGCCTGCGGGATCACCCGGCGCTGGTGCTGAACGCCGACTTCCGGCCGCTTTCCTACCTGCCGCTCTCGCTCTGGCCCTGGCAGGAGGCGGTGAAGGCCGCGGTGCTCGACAGGGTGGCGGTGGTGGCGGAATATGACGCGGTGGTCCGCTCGCCCTCCGTCGAGTTCCGAATACCCTCGGTGGTCGTGCTCAAGGACTTCGTGAAGCCCGCACGGACCACCGCCTTCACCCGCTTCAATCTCTTCCTTCGTGACGAGTTCACCTGCCAGTACTGCGGCAGCCGCGACCACCTCACATTCGATCACGTCCTTCCCCGGTCCAGGGGCGGCCGGACCACCTGGGAGAACGTCGTTGCCTCCTGTGGCCCCTGCAACCTGCGCAAGGGCTCGATGTCGCTGAAGCAGGCCGGGATGCACCTGCGCCGCAAGCCGGTCCGTCCGACACCGGAGCAGCTGCAGAATGTCGGGCGCAAGTTCCCGCCGAACCACCTGCACGAAAGCTGGATGGACTTCCTCTACTGGGACGCCGAGCTCGAGGCATAGGCCCGGAACCACAGCCCCGCAATCGCCAGCGAGATCAGGCCGTTCCAGCCGGCCATCGACACGCCCCAGAGGCTCCAGGCCACCTGATCGCAGAGGACGAGCGGGGTTTCCAGAATCTGGTCGAGCAGCGCTCCCGGATCGGTGGCGCCTGCGCCCGGCGCGGTGCAACTCGTCGGGCCCGGCCACCAATGCTGCTCGATCCCGACATGTTAGGCGGCGATCGCGGCGCCGGTGAGCACCGCAAGCCCTGCGAGCAGCGCTAGGCCGCGCTTCGGCCAGGCGAGGACCAGAAGCCCGAGGACGATCGCCACCGCATGCGGCCAGCGTTGCAGCAGGCAGAGGTGGCAGGGCGCGACGCCGCCGAGATACTGGAACCCGAAGGCGCCGGCGAGCAGCAGAACGGACCCGAGCAGCGGCCCGAGGCTGCGGCGCTGCAGCGCGTTCACGGCCGCGCCCGGCGGCAGGGGGAAAGGCGGTCGGAGCGAGGGGACCGTAGCACTTTCTTCAGACCTCCGGGTGCAGCGTGCCTCCTACCACCACGGC
>JARKSS010000145.1 GCA_029974175.1 Vicinamibacterales bacterium | reverse complement strand
CTCGGGACGGCCCACGACCACGGCCGCGGCGGCGTGATCCTGCGTCGAAAAGATGTTGCACGAGACCCAGCGCACGTCGGCCCCGAGATCCAGCAGCGTCTCGATGAGGACCGCGGTCTGAACGGTCATGTGCAGGCTGCCCATGATGCGCGCGCCCGCGAGTGGTTTCTGCCCGGCATAGCGCTTCCGCACCGCCATCAGGCCTGGCATCTCGTGCTCGGCGAGCCGAATCTCCTTGCGGCCGAACTCGGCCAGCGCAAGGTCCTTCACCTTGAAGGGAACGCGCCCCGCCTTCCTGGCGGCTTCGAACGGGTGCTGGGTTTCGAGTGTCACGCTCATGACTCTGGTCCTCCGGACCGGGTTTTCACTGCTCGCGCAGGCCCTTCACGCCTGCGCTCGAACCTGTCATCGTCGCACTGCGACTGCGGCGAAGAGGCCGGGCCCCTTGACGCCCGGCTCCACGGGGAGCGGGTGCCACCGCACCCTCTCGAACCCGGTTGCAGCAAGCCACCGCTCGATCTGTCGCTCGCTGAACCCGAGCCAGACGTGCCCCATGGTCTGCCGGTACTCGTCGTGGTCGTGGGGCAGCATGTCGGCCACGAGCACGCGGCCGCCGGGACGAATCACCCGGGCGGCCTCGGCCAGCACGCGCGAAGGGTCTGCCGTGTGGTGCAGCACGAGGATGAGGAGCCCCACGTCCAGCTCCCCGTCTTCGAGCGGAAGCCGCTCGAGGGTGCCTGGCCGGCTCCCGACGTTGGGCAGGTGTCCGAGCCGCGCCCGGGCGGCCTCGAGCATCTGCCCCGACGTGTCCACGGCCACCACGCGCCCGACAAACGGCGCCAGTGCCTCGCTCACCTGCCCCGTGCCACAGCCGAGATCGCCGACGACCCACGTGGGATCGAGCAGCGCGAGCAGCGGGGGAAGGTGGCTGTGCCGGCCGAACAACTCTGCCCTGAGGCGATCCCACTGGCCGGCCGCCGACGAGAAGAATGCCTCCGACTTGGAACGACGCTCGGCGATGATGCTCTTCAGGCGTGCCTGGTCCTGAAGCGCCTCGGCCGTCTGCGAGACCTGTGCGTGGATCAGCGTCCAGAGCTGGCGCTGCGACGGGTCGAGGTCGTCGAGCGGCAGGCTGTAGTAGCGGCTGGTCCCCTCCCGTCGCGAGGCAACCCACGACGCGTCCGCCAGGAGCTTCAGGTGCCGGCTCACGGTGGACTGGGGAAGCTGCAGCACCCGGCACAGCTCCGAGACGGTCAGCTCCTGCCCGGCCAGCACCGCCAGGGTTCGCGCCCGAAAGGCGTCGGCAACCACCGAGAGGCGATCGAGGACGGGCACCACGGTATTCATCCGTTTATGTGGATGTAGTGTTACATGGCGGCGTGCGATTTGTCCATCCGTTTTTCCCGCGACTAGGCGGCTGAGCATTCTCCGGGCGAAAATAGGGGGTTGTGACGCGAAGCGAAGTGGCCCGTCTACGCGCGAACCTGCAGGACGAAATCGACAGCGCGTCTCTTTACGCCCGGCTGGCCGAGCACGAACCGGATCCACGCCTGGCGGAGGTGTACCGCCGGATGGCGGCCATCGAGCGTCGCCACGCGGAGTTCTGGACGGAGAAGCTTCGGGCCGCGGGCGTCGAGGTGGGATCCTGCAAGCCCGGGTGGCGCTCGCGTGTCCTGGCGTGGCTTGGGGCGCGTCTCGGAACGCACCTGGTCGTGCCGACGCTCGAGGAGATGGAACACGCCGCCAAGGGCCGCTACGACGGCGAGCCCGACGCGCGGGGGGCCGGGATGGCCCGCGAGGAGCGCTCGCATGCCCGTGTGCTGCGTGTCATCGCAGGGGGGACCGGCGGCCTCCAGGGCTCGATGGTGGCGCGCATGGAGGGCCGGCACCGGGGCATGGCGGGCAACGCCCTCCGGGCGGCGGTCCTGGGCGTCAACGATGGCCTGGTGTCGAACCTGAGCCTCGTCATGGGCGTGGCCGGCGCCCAGCTCTCTTCGCCGGCCATCCTGGTGACGGGCCTGGCGGGGCTGCTCGCAGGCGCCGGCTCGATGGCGCTCGGCGAATGGCTCTCGGTCCAGAGTTCGCGCGAGCTGTACGAGCGGCAGATCGACGTCGAGGCGCGCGAGATCGAGGAACGGCCCGAGGAAGAGGCCGAGGAGCTGTCGCTCATCTACCAGGCCAAGGGGCTCTCGGCAGACGAGGCCGAAAAGCTGGCGGGGCGGCTGCTGGCGGACAAGAACACCGCCCTCGACACGCTGGCGCGCGAGGAGCTGGGTATCGACCCCGGCGAGCTGGGAGGCTCGGCCTGGCAGGCGGCGGCCGCCTCGTTCGTCCTCTTCATCCTCGGCGCGATCGTGCCGGTGCTGCCGTTCCTGTTCGCCAGCGGGTACGCGGCGGTCACCGCCAGCCTGGCGGTCAGCTCCGTGGGCCTGTTCGCCATCGGCGCCGCGATCACCCTGCTTACGGGGCGCAGCGTGCTCTGGTCGGGAACGCGGCAGCTCCTCTTCGGCCTGGTGGCCTCCGCGTTCACCTTCGGCGTCGGCCGGCTGCTCGGGGTGTCGCTCGGAGGATGACCACCCCGGCTTCCCCTTATTCGAACCTGAGGGCACGGAGCGGGTCGATGGCCGCCGCCCGCCGTGCCGGGATACAGCCCGCCACCAGCGCCACGGCGCCCAGGCCCACGACCGCCGCGGTCAGCACAATGGGATCGTGACCCTGCAGCTCGTACAGCAGCGAGCGTGCCGCGCGTCCCAGGTACACGCCTCCAGCCAGGCCGATCGCGCCGCCGATGACCGTCATCCACGCCACCTGCCTGAGCACCATTGCCCGCACCGCGGCGGGCCCCGCCCCGAGGGCCATCCGCAGGCCGATCTCGCGCGTGCGCTGGGCCACCGAGTAGGCGACCACGCCGTACAGGCCGACGGCGGCCAGCAGCGTGGCAAGCGCAGCGAAGGCGGACGACAGCACGCCGATGAACCGGTCCATGAACACGTTCTCGCGCGCCTGCGCTTCCAGCGTCTTCAGGTCTTCGACGGGGAGGTTCGGGTCGAGGCGGCCGACCACCTTCGGGATGGCCGCCATCACCCGGGCGGGGTCGCCAGCCGTCCGGACGTAGAAGGTCAGCTGGCCGATCTGCTCGTTCTGCCGGTAGGGCAGGAACACCATCGGCGGCACCACGCCCTTGACCTCGTTGTACTTCGCGTTGCCGACGAGCCCGACGACCTGGAGGTCGAGTTCGCTGCCCCGGATGCCGATCCGCTTTCCAAGCGCCTCCCGTCCCAGGTTGAACCGCTTGGCGAATACCTCGTTGACGATGGCCACCTTGGGGCTCCCGGCCGCATCGGCGCGGGTGAATTCCCGCCCCGCCAGCACCGGCGTCCCAAGCGTGCGGAAGTACGCCGGGCCGACCTCGTTGTAGCGCGCGGTGGTGTCCTCGTCCGGTGCCCGCTTGTACCCCTCGACGTTGACGTCACTGCCCCAACTGCTGCCCGAGAGCAGCCGAACCATCGCAGCCGACACCGATGCCACGCCGGGCGTGCCCCCCAGCTCGTCCTCCAGGCGCTCGAACAGCGCGCGCGAACGCTCGGGCGTGTAGCCATTCAACTCCGGCGAGATTGAAAAAGCGAGCACGCGGGCGGTCTCGAGGCCGAGGTCGATGCGGCTGATGTTGGCGAGGCTGCGGATGAACAGGCCGGCGGCGACGAGCAGCGCCATCGACAGCGCGACCTGCCCGGTGGCCAGCGCCTTCCGGAACCGCGCGGCCGAGCGCGAACCGGCGGACTGTCCGGCCTGTCCCTTGAGCGTCGAGGCGAGGTCGGCCCGCGTTGTCTGCAGCGCGGGGAAGAGCCCGAACAGGATCCCGGTGCCCAGCGTCAGGCCTGCGGCGAACAGCAGGGCCGTGCCGTCGAGGCCGGGCGGTAAGCTCTCGACCGCCTCGGGTGGCACGGCGCGGCGGATCAGCGAGAGCGTCCAGTAGGCGACCAGGATGCCGGCTACCCCGCCCAGCGCGGCAAGGACCATGGCCTCCTTGAGCAGTTGCACGACCAGGTGCCGCCGCCCGGCGCCAATCGACAGCCTGATGGCCATCTCCGTGCTTCGGGCCGCGCCGCGCGCGAGCAGGAGATTGACGATGTTCGCGCACGCGATCAGGAGCACGATGCCGGTGACCGAGAGCAGCAGGATCATCGGGGGGCGCAACTCGCGGTGCGCCCCGCTCTGGCCGCGGCGGCCGTCCTCGAGGGTCAGCTCCCTGGCTTTGAAGCGGGCCATGGTCTGCTCGGTCATCCCTTTCTGGAGGGGCGCCTCGACATCGAGAAGGATCGCCCTGTACGCAGGGTTGAGTGTCGCACGCGCCTGCTCGATGTCCACGCCCTCCTTCAGCCGGGCGAACGCGTAGAGCCAGTACGTCCGCCGGCTGTCGAAGCCCGTGAACCCCGGGTCCATCTGGGCGCGCAGCGTGATCGGGACGAACACCTGCGGGGCCGCGCCCACCGTCGTCCCGCGGAAGCCGGCGGGCGCGACGCCGACGATGGTGAGCGGCTGCCCGTTCACCACGAGCCGGTCGCCGACCACCGAGGGGTTGGCGTCGAACCGCTTCCTCCAGTAGTCGTGCGACAGCACGACGACCGGCGATTCGCCCGGTGCCCGGTCGTCCTCGGGCGTCAGCAGGCGCCCGGCGGCCGGCTGCAGGCCGAGGACCGGGAAGTAGGTGCCCGAAACCATCATCCCCTCGCCGGCAAGCGTCTGGCCCTTGAAGCTGAGGTTGGCCCCGAACAACCGGTGGGCCGCGATGCCGGTGAAGACCGTCTGGACCCGCTGGAGGTCCTTGAACATCGGGTAGCTGAACACCTGGTCGCACGAACCGGCCTGGTTGCACGACTGGGAGCCGGGCTTGGGGCCGGGCGCGCCCAGATTCACCAGCCGTGCCGGGTCGTGGACCGGCAGGGGGCGCAGGAGGATCTGGTTGAAGAGCGAGAAGATGGCGGTATTGGCGCCGATCCCGAGCGCCAGCGAGACGATCGCGACCAGGGTGACGAAGGGGGCGCGGAACAACGCCCTGACGGCAAGGGGTGTACCTGGCATATGTGCGTTTGGACGGCGGAGGGCAGGAATCGGTTCACGACTTGCGCCCGGCGCCGCGAGGAAGGATGATAGCCGGTCACTGCAGAGGAGGTCGTTTTGGAATTCCTGAACCTGTCGCTGATCTTCGCCGCCGGCTGGCTGGTCTACCGGCGCCCGCAGCGCGAACGCCTCGCCTTCGGGCTCCTCGTGGCAAGCGCCGTCCTGACGGTGCTGCTGTTTTCGTTCGCCACGCGCACATCGCTGCTGCCGGGAATGAATTACTAGGAATCGGGATTCAGGAATCGGGAATCGGGATTCGGATTCGGGAGTCGGACATGCAGCGACAGTGGGTCTATACCGTGCTGGCCGTCGCGGTGCTCGCGCTGGCGGTGGGGCCGATCGGGACGGCCGTGTTCGTCCTCGGGTTCTGGTACGGTGACTCGCCGTGCGTGATGTGCTGGGAGCAGCGGATCGCGATGGCGCTCATCGCGCTCCTGGGCCTGTTCGTCCTGCGCTACGGGCCCCGCCCGCGGTACATCGGGCTCTCGATCCTGGTTGCCGGCTACGGGGTGTTCATGGCGCTCCGCCACACGGCCCTGCATGCCTCGCGCGACATCGGCCAGGGGTTCAGCATCGAGATTCTCGGTGCACACACCTACACCTGGGCGCTGTTCATCTTCTGGGCGGCCATCCTGTTGATGGGGGCGCTGCTGATGGCGGTACGCGAGCGCGACGCGGGCGGCGTCATCCGCACGCTGCGGCCGCTCGAGAAGCTGGCGGGGGCCGTGTTCCTGGTGGTGATGGCCGGCAACCTGGTGCAGGCGTTCGCGAGCACCGGGCCGCCGCCCTTCATGGGGCAGGGCGACCCCGTGCGGTTCTCGTTCAACCCGGCCCACTGGGTGTGGTCGCTCGAGGAGTACAGGGCGGCCCCCGTTGGACTGCGTGGCCGCTGGGCCGCGTCGAAGCCCGATGCGTCGAAGCTGGACCCCGATCCGTCTCGCGGCCCCTTCGAGTGGGCGCCGCCCCTGACGCTGCGCGGCGAACGGACGCTCGCACTGGGATTGAAGGGAACTCCAACCGGGCTCGACTACGACCCGGACTCCGATCGCTTCCTGCTGACCACCGGGGACGGCGTGTACCTGGCCGACGGCGGCCTCACCCGTGCGGAGCGGCATGCCATCGTGGACGTCGGCTACTCGGTGGACTTGGCGCGATTCGCCGGGGCGGCGTTCCTGGACGCCGCGACGGTGATGGCCGTCAGCAACAACAAGAGCTTCGTGATCCTGCGCGAGAGCGACAAGGCAGACGCGTCGAAGAACTTCCGGCACTTCCGCGAGTCGTTCGATCGATTCGACGAGGTTCGGCGAGGCCGCTTCAGCACCGTCCGGGCCCGGATGATGTACGTCATGTCGGCGGCGTACGACCCCACGCGGCAGTCGATCTTCACCATCACGGTGCCGAACGAACGCAGCCGCGGGATGGTGGTCTCGCGCTTCGATCGCCGCGACCTGACGCTCTCAGAGGAGTTCGTCGCCCGGCTGTCGCCCGAGGCGGGCGTGCGGCTGCGCGGCGAGCGCTCGCTCGACGAGCTGTATGTGACCGGCGCCGCCGTCCATGACGGCCGACTCTTTGCCCTCAGCGCGGCCTATTCGATCCTGCTCGAGATCGATCTCGACGTGCGGGTCGTCGTGGGCGCCCGCTCGGTGCCCGGGCTTTCCCGTCCGGCAGGCATCGCGTTCAAGGACGGCGAGCTGTGGGTGGTGACCGAGGAGGGGAAGGTGCTGACCTTCGACCTCACCCCAGCCCCACGTCCAGCATCATCATGATCGAGAAGCCGGCGATGACCCCCATCGTCGCCAGGTCGACGTGGCCGTTCGCCTGCGACTCGGGGATCAGCTCCTCGGTGACGACGTAGATCATGGCGCCGGCGGCGAAGGCCAGCGCGTAGGGCAGGATCGGCGTCATCAGCAGGACGAGCGCCGCGCCGGCCACCCCGGCCACCGGCTCGACAATCGCCGACAGCTGCCCCCACCACAGCGCCTTGAGGCGGCTGATGCCCTCGCGCCGGAGCGGCAGGGCGACCGCCGTCCCCTCCGGGAAGTTCTGCAGGCCGATCCCGATGGCCAGCGCCAGGGCGGCGCCAATCTGCGAGAGGCGCTGCGCCTCGGAGAGGTCGGCGCTGGCCGCCGCGCCGAACGCCACTCCGACGGCCAGGCCCTCGGGGATGTTGTGCAGCGTGATGGCGAGGACGAGCAGCGTCGTCCGCCGCCACCTGGTGTGCGGCCCCTCGGCCTCGGCCAGGCCGGGATGGAGGTGGGGCAGGATCCGGTCCACCAGCCGGAGGAAGAGCGCGCCCGCGATGAAGCCGACGAGCGGCGGCACCCACTTCAGGCCGCCGTAGCCGGCCTCCTCGGCCATCTCGATGGATGGTGCAAGCAGGCTCCAGAAGCTGGCGGCGATCATGACGCCGGCCGCCATGCCGAGCGACCCGTCCATGTAGCGCTGGGAGACGCTGGTCGTGACCAGCACCAGCGACGCGCCGAGCGCGGTCACGAGCCAGGTGCCCACCGTCGCGAGAAGCGCCTGCTGGATCGGGCCGAGGCCGTAGAACCAGTCCACCATCGTCCTCCGGAAAGATGGGGGCGCCTAGCTCGCGCCCCCGGCCTCACTGCCTACTTCGCCTCCTCGATCTTCGTCGCGGCAATCCACTTCTTTCCGTCCTTCTCGGACACCGTGCCGGTCACCGTGGCGGCCTTCTCGCCCGAGCAGGCATGGCCGAACTTCTCCGATACCTCGTTCTTGACGAGGTAGTACTCGGCCGTCGTGTCGCCATCGCCCTTGACGACCAGCACGTCCTGGCACTCGGTTGCATCGGCCTTCTTCAGCGTGCACTTCGCGCACACGATCTTGCCGCTCAGCGTCGTCTCTTCGACGGCGGCGGGCGTGCCGGCCAGTCCGACGACGAGGGCGAGCGCGATCCCGAACAGGGTCAGGCTCTTCATCGGTCTTCCTCCAAGAATGTGCGCGGGCCCGGAAGGGGCGTCCCGCGAAATGTCTCCGGATACGGGCTAGCGTAGCCGGGAACGGCCGGGCTGCGCAATCCCGGCCGTCGGCGGCGGTTCATGGTGTATCCTTGACGATGGCGCTTCTTCGGGCCTCGCGGGCCTGGGAAGCTCGAGGCTTTGATGCGTTGCGATCCCCTGGAAGTCACGCTTGACGTCGTTCCGCGTGCGCGGTTCGACATGCTCGATCTTTGGAACTGCCTGTCT
>JARKSS010000134.1 GCA_029974175.1 Vicinamibacterales bacterium | reverse complement strand
GCGTGGGCCCAGGCTGTTGCCGGCGGTCCGCCAGCCCCGCGGCAGCTTACCGCCGCAGATTACCAGCGGGCGCAGCGGATGCTCGACGCCAACGTGAACCCGCTCGTCCTCGGACCTGCGGTGCGGCCGACCTGGCTGCCGGGCGACCGTTTCACCTACCGCAACACGGTCGAGCGCGGGACGGAATTCGTGCTGGTGGACGTGGTTCGCCGGACACGAGGGCCCGCCTTCGACCACGCCGCGATTGCGGCAGCCCTTTCGAGAGCGACGGGTACGACCCACGAACCTTACCGCCTGCCGTTCCGGACGTTCACCTTCGTCCGCGACGGTGCGGCGATCAGCTTCAGGGCGGCCGGGAAGGCCTGGGAGTGCGATGTCGCGGGCAAGGCCTGCACGGCGGCCGAACCTGCCGCGGCCGGACGCGCGGGCGGGCAGCGGATCCCGTCCGTGCCGCAGGAGTCGGTGTCGCCAGACGGGCGCTCGGCCGTCCTCATCCGAAACCACAACCTGTGGCTTCGCGACGTCGCCACCGGCGCCGAGCGCCAGCTCACGTTCGACGGCGTCAAGGACTTCGGCTACGCCACCGACAATGCCGGCTGGACCCGGAGCGATCGGCCCGTCGTCCTGTGGTCGCCCGACTCGAGGAAGATTGCCACCTTCCAGCAGGACGAGCGCCAGGTCGGCGAGATGTACCTGGTCTCCACGAAGGTGGGACACCCCGAACTGGAGGCCTGGAAGTACCCACTCCCCGGCGACGAGCACGTGGCGATGATCCACCGCGTCGTCATCCACGTGGACGGCCCGCAGGTGGTGCGGTTGAAGGTGCCTCCCGACCCACACCGCGGCACGGTCACCGACGACATCAAGGACGACCAGGGGCGCCTCGACGATGCGAGGTGGGCCCCCGATTCGAGCGCTCTCGCCTTCGTCTCTTCCTCGCGCGACCACAAGCGGGCGACGCTGCGCGTGGCCGATCCCGAGACAGGCGACGTCCGCGACGTGCTCGACGAGAAGGTGGACACGTTCTTCGAGTCGGGAAACGGCAGGTCGAACTGGCAGTTCCTCCCGGCTTCCGGCGAGGTGATCTGGTTCTCGCAGCGGGACGACTGGGGTCACCTCTACCTGTACGATCTCGCCAGGGGAAAGCTGAAGCGTCAGATCACCTCCGGGCCGTGGAACGTGGCGCAGGTGCTCAAGGTGGACGAGAAGGCACGGGCGCTGTACTTCGTGGGCGTCGGCCGCGAGAAGGGGCGCGACCCCTACTACCGGCACTTCTACCGGGTTGGGTTCGACACGGGCGAGGTAACGCTGCTCACGCCCGAGGACGCCGACCACCAGGTGTCGCTCTCGCCCTCGGGTGAGTTTTTCGTGGACGCCTGCTCGACGCCGGTCACGCCGCCCGTGTCGGTGGTGCGCGACCTCTCGGGCAAGGTCGTGATGCCGCTCGAGAAGGCCGACATCAGCCGGCTGCTGGCGATCGGCTGGAAGCCGCCCATTCCCTTCACGGTGAAGGCCCGCGACGGGGTGACCGATCTCTACGGCCTGATGTTCCGGCCAACCGATTTCGACGAGACGAAACGCTACCCGATCATCAACAACATCTACCCGGGGCCGCAGACCGGGAGCATTCGCAGCCGAAGCTTCCTGCCGGCGCACGGCGATGCGCAGGCCCTCGCCGAGCTTGGCTTCATCGTCGTGCAGATCGACGCGATGGGGACGCCGTGGCGGTCGAAGTCGTTCCACGCGGCCTACTACGGCGACATGGGCGACAACGGGCTGCCAGACCAGGTGGCGGGGATGAAGCAGCTGGCGGCGCGGCACCCGTGGATCGACATCGATCGCGCCGGCATCTGGGGGCACTCGGGCGGCGGGTTCGCAAGCGCGGCTGCCATGTTCCGCTACCCCGATTTCTTCAAGGTTGGCGTGTCGCAGGCCGGCAACCACGACAACCGGGGCTACGAGGACGACTGGGCCGAGAAGTGGCAGGGGCTGCTGGTCGCCAGGCCGGACGGAGCGTCCAACTACGACAGCCAGGCGAACCAGAACTTCGCGAAGAACCTGAAGGGCAAGCTGCTCCTCGCGCACGGCACGACGGACAGCAACGTCCCGCCGTACCTGACGCTGCTGGTGGTGGACGAGCTGATCAAAGCGAACAAGGACTTCGACCTGATCATGCTGCCGAACCGCGGCCACGGCTTCGGCAACGAACCGTACATGATGCGGCGGCGCTGGGACTATTTCGTGAAGCACCTGATGGGGGCCGAACCGCCCCCACCGATCGAGTTCCCGGCCCCCGAGCCCAGGCGGTAGGAATCAGGAGTCGGGATTCGGGATTCGGGAGTCAGGAGTCAGGATTCGGGATTCAGGGTTGCTCGATTCCAGACTCCTGACCCCCGACTCCCTATTCCTGACTCCTGATTCCGATTCCTGATCTCAGACCCTGATCTGCATCCACTTCTTCTGGCGGAAGCGGACGACCGAGAGCGTGGCGCGGGTCACATGGCCGAGGACGATCGCGGTCCAGATGCCACGCGAGGTGAGGTGGCCGGACGACTGCAGCAGGGCGCAGGTGCCGAGGGGCACGACGATCTGTGACACGATCGTGATGTAGAGCGGGCTCCTCGTGTCGCCGGTGCCCTGGAGCCCGCCGGTGTAGGTCAGCGCGACCGAGATGAAGAACCCCGAGAAGGCCAGGTAGCCCAGAAGCTCGCTGCCAAGCCGTGTGACTTCGGGGTCGGTCAGCCCGAAGGCCCAGAGCAGCTTCTCGGGGATCAGGACGAACAGCGTCCCCACGCAGGCCGCGATCATCAGGCCGCCGAAAGCCGCCTTCCGCACGGCCTCGACGCTTCGTTCCGGGCGTCCCGCGCCCAGGTTCTGCCCGGCGGCGGCCGCCGCGGCGCCCATCAGCCCCACCGACGTCCAGGTGATCATCGAGAACAGCTCGGTGTACCCGACCGCGTAGGCGGCCTGCGCGGCGGCGCTCTCGGGCAGCGACCCGATGAAGCGCAGCAGCAGGAGGCCCGCGATGTTCATGGCCACGCCCTGGATGCCGGCCGGCAGGCCGAATCGGAACAGCGAGCGGATCATCGTCCAGTCCGGCCGCCGGTCGCCCTTGGGGAAGCCGACCACGAGCCGCTCGGTGAGCAGCATCCTGATCGCGAAGATCCCGACGAGCGTGGTGGCGAGCACCGTGCCGATCGCGGCGCCGAGGGTGCCCATCGCGGGGATCGGTCCCGCCCCGCGGATGAAGATCACGTTGAAGATGACGTTGAGGATGGTGATGGCGATCCCGAACTTCAGCGGGGTGCGGGCGTCGCCCGCCGAGCGCAGCGCGGCCCCGAGCATGTAGAAGAACAGGAGACCGAAGCCGAAGATGAACAGCGTCCGGATGTACGGCAGGGCCTGGGCGCGCACCTCGGGCGCGGCGTTCACCAGGCCGAGCAGCCACGGCGACAGGAAGTACCCCAACGGTGCCAGCACGAGCACAGCCAGCGCGAAGGCGACCAGGAACGCCTGGTAGACCGCGCGGTTCACCTTTTCGGGTTCGTTCGCCCCCGCGTAGCGGGCAACCAGCACCGCCATGCCGGTGAAGAGCGATCCCATGAAGACGATGATGACGAGGAAGATCTGCCAGCTGACGCCGATCGCGGCGTTCGCCGTGTAGCCGACGAAGTTCCCCACCATCGCGTGGTCCACGATGCCCTGCAGACCGCCCATCGCGTTTTGCAGGATCGTCGGCCACGAGAGACGCCAGACGGCCCGGCCGATGGGGCCTTCGACGATGGAACGGTCGTAGCGGCCGAGGCGGCCGGAAGGAGGGGCCGGCACCTCCTGTGCCGGCGGCGACGCATTGGCCGGCGCTACCGAAGCGGGGGCCTGTGTCTGGTTGTCGGCGGGCACCGCCCACGATCTTAGCCTGACAAGCGCCTCCGTCATTCATAATGTGATGCCGGCGCCGCCCTCCGGACCGCGGGCGAAGCGAGCGTTCGGCGAAGGATGGGTTCCTTCCAGCTCTCAAAACGACGACCGGTATGACAGACGGCTCGAAGCCAACCTCGGTATCGGTATCGGCGGCGGCCGCCTTTGTCGCGCACGGGGCCGTGGCATGGATGACCTTCGGGCTGCTCGAGCACCT
>JARKSS010000133.1 GCA_029974175.1 Vicinamibacterales bacterium | reverse complement strand
GATGCACCTGCTCTGGAACGGTCTGGCGCAGTATGTGCTCGACCGGGGGATCGAGCTGCTGTTCGGGGTGGCGAGCTTTCACGGCACCGACCCGGCACCGCTGGCCGAGGCGCTGTCCTTCCTGCATCATGAGCATCTGGCGCCGCCCGACCTCAGGGTGCGGGCGCGTCCGGAGCATTTCCAGGCGATGGACCTGATCCCGCGGGACGCCGTCGACGGGACGCGGGCGCTGAAGGCGATCCCGCCGCTCATCAAGGCGTATCTCCGGCTCGGCGGCTTTGTCGGCGAGGGGGCCTACGTCGACCGGGAGTTCAACACGATCGACGTCTGCGTGGTGATGGACACCGGCCGGATGACCGAGCGCTACCTGCAGTTCTACCAGCGCAGCGTCGGCCGCCGCGGCTGACCCTTCAGGGCCGGGTTCCGTGCTCTGCAAGCAGCGCGTCGATCAGGTCGAGCGTGTCGGCCGGCAACGCCCCTTCCCCGAGATCGAACCGGGCGACGCCGCCGCCCGGCTGGGTGATCACGATATGATAGACCACGCGATCGGCGCCGCGCGTCGGTGCGGCCCTGAGCGCGCCGAGCGCCCGCGGATCGAGGCGGCTGCACGCCTCGGTCCGCAGCGGCTCGGGCAGGTTCTCGACCGAGGCCTGCACCGACCGGGCGAGCCCGAAGCCGCCGATCCCGCCCGACGTCGTGATGCTGATCATCATCGCGAGGCACCCCGCCGTGACACCACCCATCGCAGCCCTTTTCCCCGAGGCCCGGCGTCAGACCGAGATTCCGACCAGCTTCCAGGCTCGCCGCAGCGCGCCGGCCTCGCGGCCGGCGACGCCGTGGATCGCCATCGCGGCCTGCACCGTCCCGACCGCCCAGTCATGGAAGCTGGCAAAGGGATTGTTCAGCTGCTGCAGGGCTCGATACCATATCTGCCCCGGCCCTTCCCAGGATTTCCCGCCGACCAGCATGCAGTAGAGGAAGAAGGCGTGGTTCGGGATGCCGGAATTGATGTGCACCCCGCCATTGTCGTCGGTGGTGTTGACGTAGTTCTCCATGTGGTACGGCTGCGGGTCCTTGCCGAGCAGCGGGTCGTCATAGGCGGTGCCGGGCATCCGCATTGACCGCAGCGCCTCGCCCTTGATCTCCGGGCCGAGGATGCCCTTGCCGATCAGCCAGTCGCTGGCACAGGCGCCGGTCTTCTCCTGCCACTGCCGGGT
>JARKSS010000124.1 GCA_029974175.1 Vicinamibacterales bacterium | reverse complement strand
CCGGCGTGCTGCTGGCCGTCGCGATGATGCTGGCCCTGAAGGCCATCAGCGATCGCGTGGAAGAGCTGTCGTGGCTGGGAGAGCTGCTGGGAGAGTAGGCAGACCTGGGGCGACCGCCACGTCCACCTCCGCGAGGCTCTGCCGCGGCCGCCCTTCCCTTGCGTCTGTCAGTACGCCCAGCGCAACAGCACCGACCCGACCGTGAAGCCGGCGCCGACCGAGGCGAGCAGCACGAGGTTCCCCTTCTTGAGGCGGCCATCCGCGATGGCGTCGTGGAGGGCGAGGGGAATGGTGGCCGCGGTCGTGTTGCCGTAGCGCTGTAGGTTGATCATCACCTTGCACTCGGGGAAGCCGAGCCGCTCCCCGGCCGCCTTGATGATACGCATGTTGGCCTGGTGCGAGACGAACAGGTCGATGTCGTCCGGCGTCAGGTTGTTGCGCTGCATGATCAGGCGGCTGATCTCCTCGGTCTTGCGCACCGCGAACTTGAAGACCGCCTGGCCGTCCTGCTTGATGAAGTGCAGGCGCTGCTCCACCGTCTCGCGCGTGGCGGGACGGAGGCTGCCGCCGGCCGGCATCTGCAGGAACGGGGCGCCCGAGCCATCCACCTCGTGGGCGAAGTCGAGGATGGCGAGCGAGGGGTCCTTGGCGGCACTCACGACGGCCGCCCCGGCCCCGTCGCCAAACAACACGCAGGTGGCGCGGTCCTGGTAGTCGGTGATCGACGACATGACGTCGGCGCCGACGATCAGCGCGTGGTTGTGCCGGCCGGTCGAGACGAGCTGGCTGCCGGTGGCGAGCGCGAAGGTGAAGCCGGAGCAGGCGCCGGCGAGGTCGAACCCCCACGCGTGCGACGCGCCGATCTTGTGCTGGATGAGGGCGGCGGTGCTCGGGAAGAACATGTCGGGGGTCGTCGTGCCGACGATGATGAGGTCGATGTCGTCGGGAGTGAGCCCCGCCTGGGCGATGGCCTTCTTGGCGGCGGCGGCGCCGAGGTCGGAGGAGGCGATGCCCGGCTCGACGACGTGCCGCTCGACGATCCCGGTGCGCTGGAGGATCCACTCGCTGGTGGTGTCGACCATCTTCTCGAAATCGGCGTTGGTCAGGACCCGGGGCGGGACGTGGGTCGCGAGCGCGGTGATCTCGGTGGGACGGCCGCAGCCCAGGCCGGCCGGTCGGTGGTCGGGGATGGCGTTCTGGCTTTCCTTCTGCACTACTCCTCCTTGGTCGCCTACCAGAGCCGGTGTTCGCGGTCCGGCGTCCTGAGGCCGAAGTACTCGTACGCGCGGGCCGTGGCCACCCGGCCGCGGGGCGTGCGATCGAGGAACCCGATCTGGATCAGGAACGGCTCGTAGATGTCCTCGATCGCGTCCTTCTCCTCGCTGATCGCGGCGGCGATGGTGTTCAGCCCCACCGGGCCGCCGCCGAACTTGTCGATGATCGTCCGCAGGAGCCGGCGGTCGATCTCGTCGAAGCCGTGCTCGTCCACCTCGAGCAGCTTCAGCCCCGCCCGCGCCGCGTCGGGGGTGATCTCGCCCTGCGCCCGCACCTGCGCGTAGTCGCGGACCCGCCGCAGCAGGCGGTTGGCGACCCGCGGGGTGCCGCGCGACCGGCGGGCGATCTCCTCGGCCGCCCCGGGATGCAGGGTGACGCCGAGGATGCGCGCCGACCGGATCACGATCTCGCAAAGGTCGGACGGGGTGTAGAAGTCGAGGCGGTGGACGATCCCGAAGCGGCCGCGCAGCGGCGAGGTGAGCAGGCCGGCACGCGTGGTCGAGCCGATCAGCGTGAAGCGCGGGAGCGGCACCTTCACCGACCGGGCGCTCGGGCCCTGGCCGATCATGATGTCGAGCTGGTAGTCCTCCATCGCGGGATAGAGGATCTCCTCGATGGTGGCCGCCATCCGGTGGATCTCGTCGATGAAGAGGACCTCGCGCTCCTTGAGGTTCGTGAGCATCGCGGCGAGGTCGCCGGGCCGCTCGAGCACCGGCCCGGAGGTGGAGCGGACGGGCACCCCCAGCTCGTGGCCGATCACGTAGGCCAGCGTGGTCTTGCCGAGGCCCGGTGGGCCGTAGAGCAGGACGTGGTCGAGCGCCTCGTTCCGCTGGCGGGCGGCCGTGATCGAGACGAGCAGGTTCTCGCGCACCCGCTCCTGCCCGACGTAGTCGTCGAGCGTGCGCGGGCGCAGCCCCGCCTCGAAGTGCGCGTCCTCGTCGACGCGCGCCGGCGTGATGATGCGGGAGTCCATTTATCGCGCGACGTGCTGCAGCGCCCGCTTCAGCGTGCGCTCGAAGGTGGCACCCTCGCCCTCGGCCTCGAGGGCGGCGTCCACCGCCTTGTCCGCAAGGGGCCGATGATATCCCAGATTGAGCAGCGCGGAGAGGAGGTCCGACCGCAGGAGGCTCCCGTCGGCCGGGGCCCCGGCCACCGCCACCGCGAGGTCGGGCGGAAGCCGGTCCTTCAGTTCGAGGCCGATGCGCTCGGCGGTCTTCTTGCCGACGCCGGGGATGCGGGTGAGGCGGTGCACGTCACCGGCCTGCACGGCGCGCGCGAGGTCGGCCGGCTCGATGCCCGAGAGCACGGCGAGCGCGAGGCGCGGCCCGATCCCGCTGATCCCGATCAGGCGCTCGAAGATCTGCTGCTCGAGGGGACTGAGGAACCCGAAGAGCGCGATCTGGTCCTCGCGCACGTGGGTGTGGACGCGCAGCGTCACCTCGGCGCCCGCGTCCGGGAGCTGGTAGAAGGTGGACAGCGGCACGAGGACCTCGTAGCCCACCCCGTGCACGTCCACGATCAGGCGCGTCGCCTCCTTCTGCAACAGGCGCCCGCGCAGCAGGGCAATCATGGCCGGTACTCGCGCCAGCTCCGCCCCCGGCCCCGCGGGGGGCTGCCGGCCCGTGCCTTGGCGAGGGCCGCGGCCGCGGCCTCGCTGGCCGGCGCGGCGTGCGCGTGACAGATCGCCAGCGCGAGGGCGTCGGCCGCGTCGTGCGGCGACGGCGCCTCGGCGAGGCCCAGGAGCAGCCGCACCATCTCCTGCACCTGGCGCTTCTCCGCGCGGCCGTACCCGACGACCGCGCGCTTCACTTCGGCGGGGGCGTACTCGAACACGGGGCAGCCGCCCTCGACCGCGGCGAGCACCGCGACGCCGCGGGCCTGCCCCAGCTTCAGCGCGCTGCGGGCGTTGACCGCGTGGAAGACGCTCTCGATCACGACGCAGTCGGGGCGGTGCTCGGCCAGCAGCGCCGCCAGCCGCTGGTGGATGGCGTGAAGCTGGGCGGGAAACCCGCAACGGATGGGCGCGGCAATCGCCCCGCAGACGACGAGCCGGTGGCGGCTCCCGTCGGTCTCCACGCACCCGTAGCCGGTGCGCTCGGAGCCGGGGTCGATGCCAAAGATCCTCACGAGAGCGAGGCCTCGATCTCCTTCTCGTCCACGTCGAAGTTCGACCACACGTGCTGCACGTCGTCGTGATCCTCGAGGACGTCCATCAGCTTGAGCATCGACTGCGCGTCCTTGCCCGTCAGCTTCACGTACTCGAAGGGAACCATCGCCACGGCCGCGCTCACCGGCTCGACGTCGAGCGCCCGCACGGCCTCGCGCACCGCCTCGAACGCTTCGGGCGAGGTCAGGATCTCCCAGTTCTCCTCGTCGTCGCGCATGTCGTCGGCGCCGGCCTCGAGGACCGCGGCCATCAGCGTGTCCTCGTCCACCTTCCCCTTCTCGATCACGATCTGGCCCCGCTTGCTGAACTTGCGCAGGGCGGTGTTCCGATCCGCCATCTTGCCGTTGTACTTGTCGAGCAGGTGGCGAAGCTCGCCGACCGTGCGGTTCTTGTTGTCGGTCAGCCCTTCGACGATGATCGCCGTCCCACCGGGGCCGTAGGCCTCGTAGGTGACTTCCTCGTAGGCGACGCCAGGCTCTTCGCCGGTCCCGCGCCGGATGGCCCGCCTGATGTTCTCGGCGGGCATGTTGACCGACTTCGCCTCGGCCACGATCGTGCGCAACCGCGGGTTCGAGTCGGGGTCGCCGCCCCCGGCGCGGGCGGCCACCGTGATCTCCTTGATGATCCGGGTGAAGAGGCGCCCCCGCTTGGCGTCGGCCGCGCCCTTCTTGTGCTTGATCGTGTGCCACTTGGAATGGCCAGACATCAGGAAACTCCAGCTAAATCAGTGGAAAAGCGGCAGAGGATTGTACCACAGACTCCGCGCGGCCGGACAGGCGGCCTCGAGCTCCACCAGCGGCCCTGCAACGCGTCGTCAGCGGCGTTTCGACGCCAGGATCAGCCACACGTCGGCCCGGATGTCCCACGCCTTTCCCCGGTAGTCCCCGAGAAGGGCCGTCACCTCGAACCCGGCCGTTTCGATCCGGGCCAGCATCTCGGCCAGCGGGAGCGTGCGGAAGGTGAGGGAGAAGCGGTGGGTCGAGGTCTGCCGCTCCCGGTGCTCCACGTACTCCTGGTCGAAGATCGTCAGGCCGCGGCGCCGGTCCTGGCGGACCGATTCGATGAGCGTGACCCGCGCGCCGGCCCCGGTGGTGCCCCGGAACCGAACGCGGCGGTCGTACTCGTCCCAGGCCGGCAGGTCGGGCACGAGATCGACCCCCAGGACCCCGCCCGGCACCAGCACCCGCCGTGCCCCCTCCAGCGTCGCGTCGAGGTCGGCGTCGGTGATCAGCGACTGCAGCATCCCGTACGGGGCCATCAACGCCTGGAAGGTGCGGGCGGCAAACGGCAGCGCCCGGATGTCGCCCAGCACGAAGCTCGGCCGCACGGCAACCGGCAACCGCCGCGCCCGTCGCCGCGCATAGGCCAGCATCCCCCGCGAGCGGTCGATGCCGACCACCCGGACACCGGTTCGCGACACGGGGATCGTCAGGCGGCCCGTCCCGCTTCCCAGCTCGAGAACCGGCCCCCCTTCGCGACGGGCGAGATCCTGCCAGAAGCGGACGTCCTGCCGCCCCATGGTGCGGGCGTTCTCCCAGTCGTAGAACGGCGCGTATTCGTCCCAGCCCTGCCAGCCTTCACCGTCCGCCGGGCGTCCACTCGATGGAATGTCGGTCATGTCTCGTCTCGCGCCCGAGGATGATACCGGGTTCCTGGCAATCGCCCAACGTCCGGGTTAGTATCGGGGTGCCAGACTCGGCCGACATCCCCGGAAGGAGTTGCGTCACCATGAGCACCCGGTGGGACCACCGATTCGCCCAGCGCACCCAGCGCATGACCAGCTCGGCCATTCGCGAGCTGCTCAAGCTGACGGCGCAGCCCGACATCATCTCCTTCGCCGGCGGGCTTCCCGGCCCCGCCCTCTTCCCGATCGAAGAGGTTCGCGAGGCTGCCGACACCGTTCTCCAGCAGCACGGCCGCAAGGCACTGCAGTACAGCACCACCGAGGGATACCCGCCGCTGCGCGCGATGATCTGCCGCCACATGGCGCGCTACGGCATCGTGGTGGACATCAACAACGTCCTCATCACCAGCGGATCCCAGCAGGCGCTCGACCTGATCGGAAAAGTGCTGATCAACCCGGGCGACAAGGTCCTCACCGAGAACCCGACCTACCTGGGCGCCCTGCAGGCGTTCACCATGTACTCGGCCGACTTCATCACCGTCCCCATGGATGACGACGGCCTGCTGGTGGACAAGCTGGAGGAGGCGCTGCGGTCGGGCCCGAAGTTCATGTACCTGCTGCCGAACTTCCAGAACCCGACCGGCGTCACCATGAGCGTCGAGCGGCGCCGGGAGGTGATCCGCCTCGCCGATCACTACGGCATCCCGATCATCGAGGACGACCCGTACGGGCAGCTGCGGTACGAGGGCGATCACCTCGAGTCACTGGTCGTCGGCGACGCCCGCTGGCGCGACTGCCACACGCACGGGAAGTTCACCGGCAACGTGATCTACCTGAGCACCTTCAGCAAGACCCTGGCGCCCGGGCTGCGGATGGCGTGGGTGGTGGCCCCCGAGGAGGTCATCCATCGTCTCGTCCAGGCGAAGCAGGGTACCGACCTGCAGTGCAGCACGTTCGACCAGATGGTGACCTACGAGGTGGGGCGCGGCGGGTTCCTCGACCGCCACGTCCATCGCATCCGCGAGGTGTACGGCCAGCAGCGCCTGCGGATGATCCAGGCGCTCGAGAAAGCCTTCCCCGATCCGTCGCTTGGCGTGCGGTGGACGCGCCCCGAGGGCGGCCTGTTCCTGTGGGTCACGTTGCCCGAGGGGATTGACACCGGGGAGGTGCTGCTCGAAGCGGTGAAGGAGAAGGTGGCGTTCGTCCCCGGGGCGCCGTTCCACCCGGGCGGCGACGGGCGCAACACCATGCGGCTCAACTTCAGCAACGCGACCACGGAGCAGATCGACGAGGGGATCGAGCGGCTGGGCCGCGTGGTCACCGGCCTGCTCGAACGGAAGCCCACGGCGGTGTGAACGGGCGCGGGGCTCTCCTCGTTCCCTTGTCATCGCGCCCCGCACCTGTCGGTCCGGCCACCGGCCGACGCCGTCGGCCGCTGACGGCCGGGTTTCCGGGTGGGATTCCGGCTAGAATGGGAGAAAGCACCGAAGAGGGAGGCCGTTGAAGAGCAAGGTTGCCGCGCTGCGGGTCGAACCCGCCACGATCCTGGAGTCCATCGAGCGCCTGTGCGAACTGGGCGGCATGCGCGCCGCCCTGTCCCCGGCCGCGCCCACCATCCTCAAGGACAACATCTCGTGGCACTTCCCCTTCCCGGGGGCGAACACCACGCCCTGGCAGCTCGAGGGAACCATCCGGGCGCTCCGGTCCGGCGGGTTCGGTGACCTCACCTGCGTACAGAACAAGACGGTGGTCACCGATGCCTTCAAGGGCGAGGACCTGAACAAGTACGTCCCGATCCTGCAGCGGTACAACGTTCCCATCCTCTACAACTTCCGTGAGAGCGACATGAAGTGGGTCCGGTACGCGCCGAAGGCCCGCATGCACGTCCTCCCGAGAGTCTTCCCCGAGGGCATTCACGTCCCCGACTTCTTCTTCGGCAAGAACATCGTCCACCTGCCGACGGTGAAGTGCCACATCTACACCACGACCACCGGCGCGATGAAGAACGCGTTCGGCGGCCTGCTGCACACGCACCGGCACTACACGCATTCGTGGATCCACCGCACGCTGGTCGATCTGCTCGCCATCCAGAAGGAGATCCACACGGGGATCTTCGCCGTGATGGACGGGACGACGGCCGGCAACGGCCCCGGCCCGCGCACCATGTACCCGGTCGTCAAGAACGTCATGCTGGCCTCGTCCGACCAGGTGGCCATCGACGCCGTCGCGGCGAAGCTGATGGGGTTCGACCCGTTGTCGATTGAGTACATCCGCGTCGCCCACGACGACGGCCTGGGCGTCGGCGACCCGCGCGACATCGAGCTGGTGGGCAACCCCGATCTGGCCGCCGAGTCGTGGGGCTTCCAGGTCGGCGACAACCTGGCGAGCCTCGGCGGTGACCTGTTCTGGTTCTCGCCGCTGAAGGTCTTCCAGAAGCTGCTCTTCCACACGCCGATCGTGCACCTGTTCGTGTTCGCCTCCGAGGCGTACCACGACTACTACCGCTGGCCCGTGAAGGACCGGCGCACCTTCGAGCGCTGGAAGAAGACCACCGCCTGGGGACAGCTGTTCGAGCAGTACTGACACGTGGCGGCCCCGAGGCCGCCCGAGACCCATCCTTCAGGAAGGACGTCGCCGTGGATCACCGGGCTGCTTGCGAGTTCCTGGCCCGCATCGAGCTGTTCCGCGACCTGGCCGCGGAGGAACTGGCGCGCGTTGCCGCCATGGTGCACGTGGTGGAGGTGAAGCGCCGGGAACTGCTGTTCGAAGAGGGCGCCCCGCGCCGGCACCTCCACATGATCGAGAAGGGCGAGGTGGAGCTGTTCCGGCGAGGCCCCCTGGGCGGCGAGAGCCGCCTCGCCTTCTTCGAGGCGCTCGACTTTCTCGGAGAGGGCAGCCTGCTCGACGACTATCCGCACTCGGCGTCGGCCCGGGCCCTGCAGGACAGCCGGATCCTGAGGATCAGCCGCGAGTCGTTTGGCGGGCTGCTGCGCGACGAGCCCGCGATCGCCGCGAAGATCCTCGCCCGCACCGCCCGCGTGATCTCGCGGCGCCTGCGGCGGACATCCGCGCGCGTGGCCGACGCCGGCGCGCAGTACATCAGCGGCCGCACGCGCCGGGAGCACGACCTGCTGGGCGACCGCGAGGTGCCCTACGAGGCGTACTACGGCATCCAGACCCTGCGCGCCGTGGAGAACTTCGAGATCAGCGGCGTGCCGCTCCATCACTACCCGGTCCTGGTCGAGGCGCTGGCGATGGTCAAGTCGGCCTGCGCCCGGGCCAACGCCGATCTCGGCCTCCTCGAGCGGCCCATCGAGGCTGCCATCGTGCAGGCCTGCCACGAGATCATCGAGGGGAAGTGGCACGGGCACTTCGTGGTGGACATGATCCAGGGTGGCGCCGGCACCTCGACGAACATGAACGTGAACGAGGTGATCGCCAACCGTGCCCTCGAGATCCTCGGCCACGAGAAGGGCGACTACGCGCACTGCCACCCCAACAACCACGTGAACCTCTCGCAGTCCACCAACGACGCCTACCCGACGGCGTTGCGGGTGGCGCTGATCCGGGCCAACGAGAGCCTCTGCCGGGTGCTGAGCGACCTGGTCGGCGCCTTCGCCGCCAAGGCCGCCGAGTTCTCCGCCATCATCAAGATGGGCCGCACCCAGCTGCAGGACGCCGTGCCGATGACCCTGGGCCAGGAGTTCGAGGCGTACGCGGTCACGCTCGGCGAGGAGATCGAGCGGCTCGAGCAGAACGCGGCGCTGTTCCTCGAGGTCAACCTCGGGGGCACCGCCATCGGCACCGGGATCAACGCCGACCCCGAGTTCGGCGCCCGCGCCGTGGCACGCCTCTCGGAAATCACCGGCCTGGAGATGCGCCTGGCGCCGCACCTGATCGAGTCCACCCAGGACACCGGGGCGTTCGTCATGTACGGCTCGGCCATCAAGCGCCTTGCGGTCAAGCTCTCGAAGATCTGCAACGACCTGCGCCTGCTCTCGAGTGGCCCGCGGGC
>JARKSS010000072.1 GCA_029974175.1 Vicinamibacterales bacterium | reverse complement strand
CAGCCACCGCGAGCCGTTCCTTGCGCTGAAGCTCGACCTCCAGGCGTACAAGATCGCGGAGCTGACGCTCAAGGTCTACCCTCACGGAGTGCCGACCCCGCGCGACACCCGCGGCGTGTGCGTGGGGCAGACGACGACCGCCATCGTCGACGCGGCGTCGCGGCTGGTTGAGTTGATGACGGAGCCAGCGGACGCGGAGTTGCTCGCTCCGCTGGTCGTCGACGAGATCCTGATTCGCCTCCTGCGATCCTCGATCGGGCCGCGTATCGCGCTGATCGGTCAACAGGAGTCGGGCGTCCAGCGCGTCGCCAAGGCCGTCTCGTGGGTGCGTGAGCACTTCGCGCAGCCAATCGCAGTGGACGAGCTTGCCGGCCTGGCACACATGAGCGTGTCGTCGTTCCACCAGCACTTCAAGGGGGTCACGTCCATGAGCCCCGTGCAATACCAGAAAGTGCTGCGACTGCACGAAGCGCGCCGGCTGATGTTGTCGCGCATGCTCGACGCGGGCAGTGCGGGGCGGCAAGTGGGCTACCTCAGTGCGTCGCAGTTCAGCCGCGAGTACACGCGGCTGTTCGGCAGCGCCCCCACACGGGACATCGCGAGGCTCCGCCAGGACGGCATCGCGGCGGCGGAGGGCGCCCGCGGCTGACAGCGCGCAACAGGCTCACCACGGTCTGCAGGAGTCAATCATGAACGAGAAGACGAGCCGCAGGGCATTCCTGGCCAAGCCGCTCCAGTGCGTGACCGCCGCCGGCCTGGCTAGCGCGGTCGTGCCTTCACTGCTCGCACAATCGCGCGGCGCCCGGCAGAAGATCGTGACGCGCACTCTGGGCAAGACGGGGATCACCCTCCCGGTCGTGAGCCTGGGCTTCATGAATGCCCACGCTCCGGACCTGATCCAGCGCGCCTACGAGGTCGGGATGCGCCACGTCGATACGGCCGCCTTCTACCAGGGCGGACGCAACGAGGAGGTCGTCGGCGCGACCATCAAAAAGATGGGCGTCCGCGACTCGGTCGTCATCGGCACGAAGGTGTTCCTGCGGGGCGTGGGCGTTTCGGCCAGGGACCCGCAAGCCCGGAACGCGTTCCGCCAGGTGGCCGAAGCGAGCCTCAAACGGCTCCAGACGGATCACGTGGACATCCTGTACTACCACTCCGTCGATTCTGCGGAGGACCTTCGGGCTGAAGGGCCGCTGCAGGCGCTCGCTGAGCTGAAGGAGGAAGGAAAGACCCGGTTCATCGGCTTCTCAACCCACCAGGGAGCCGTTGTGCTGCCCGAGGCGGTTCGCCTCGGCGTCTTCGACGTGGGGCTCGTTCCCATCAACTACACCATGGCGTCCAACAAGGCGCTGCTCGATGCAGTCGATCAGGCGGCCAAGTCCGGAATGGGCATCATCGCGATGAAGACGCAGGCTGGAGGCTTGTCGCGGCCGGACCGCGCGTTGCCGAAAGCGCTTCCGCCTCATAGCCAGACCGCGTTGTTGAAGTGGGTCCTTCACAACCCGTCGATCACCACGGCGATTCCTGGCGTGACGGCGCATACCCAGCTCGATCAGAACATCACGGTCGCCTTCAACCTCGACTACACCGCCGCAGAGAAGGAGTTCCTTGGCGACCAGGCTCTCCTGGCGCAAGCGCGGTTCTGCCAACAGTGCGGCCAATGCACAAGCGATTGCCCGCACGGCGTCGAGATTCCGACCTTGATGCGCTCGCACATGTACGCCGTGCAATACGCCAACCTGGAGGTGGCCCGTTCGACGCTGGCCTGCCTCGATAGCAGCAAGGGCCTGGCGCCTTGCACCTCGTGCGGCACGTGCATGGCCGTGTGCCGCAACGACGTGAACATCGGCGCGAACATCAGACGGCTCGTGTCCGTCCGGCACCAGCTCGCAATCTAATCTGCCATTCCGCGGAACGGGCCGAGGCGGCAGGCGCTTAGGGGCTCTCAAGCGCCTGCCGGACAGCGGTGGACAATCAGGGAACAATCTCGCAGACGCTGAGCGGCTCTGGCGGAGAGTGGCGTTGCTAGCTGGAGCGGCGATGGCACGCTCGACGCCAGCGTGCACCATCTTCCGCTGTGCCGCACGCTAAGGGGCTACCCCAAGAATGTGAGCTTCAGCGGGCAAGACAGCTTTATACTGGATCAATTGGGTTTCGGGCTGATCCACTCGCCCGCAAACCGTTGATTCTACGGACACGGAGAGATGGCCGAGTGGTTGAAGGCGCACGCTTGGAAAGCGTGTGTAGGGGAAACTCTACCGAGGGTTCGAATCCCTCTCTCTCCGCCACCGCTTCCGCTCGCCCTCCGGCGGGCGTCAGTCCTCAGGCGAGCTACGGCGCGATGGCTCCGGCACGGGATGAGGGCTCGATCACGAAGACCTTGACCTCCCGGTCGCGCGCCTGGCGCCTGAAGTCCGTGCGGCCGCACAGGGCCTCGCTGGCGAACACGGCATTGATGCCCAGCGCCGAGAGGTCGTCGAACAGCTTTCGCATGTCCCCCTGGTGGTCGTAGATCTTCACCCCGAGGACGGGCGGGGCCGAGGCGCGGTCTCCCTGCGGCGGGAACGCCTCCAGCACGCTGAAGTCCACCCAGATGAGCGACTCGGTATTCGGCACGGCGACCAGGATGCGGCGGCCGATCTCGCCGGGCGGGTCCTCCAGCTTGACCCACCAGGGACGGTCGGAACGGTAGCCGAATTGGAAGGAGACGGGCGCCGGGGCGAACCGTCTGCCCCAGGCGGCAAACTCGGCGACCATCGCGTCGAGTGAGGGAAAGATCTGGCTGTCGTCCACGAACAGCAGCCCCTCGCGCAGCGTCGGCGGCATTACGTCGGGCTTGAAGTGCTTGAGGAACAGCCGGTAGGCCGGGTTGTGGCGCCGGGCCGCCTTCAGCCAGGCGGCGGCCTCGGCGTCGCTGACCGGCTCGCCGCCGTCCGGGTTGGTGGACCGGTTCCACTCGAGATCCACACCCACGCCCTGCACGCACCGGTGGTGTGCGTAGCGGCCGAGCACCAGCTGGATCTGCTTCTCGACGTCCGCGAAGCCGGGTTCGACCTGCAGCCAGACCTTGAAGCCCTGCTGGTCGAACAGCGCCAGGGCGGCCTCGTTCCGGTCCTGGGCGGTTCCCTTGATCAGCGGATCGCCCGCCGGCACCGGGAACGAGAGTCTTACACCCCGCCCGTCCAGGTGCCCGACGATCCAGATCGCTTCGGGGTGTGCACCCGGGAACCGTGCGGCCATCTCGCGGCCGACGCGGGCCCAGTAGGCCGGGCCCGGGTCGTAGGCGGGCCCATAGGCCGAGTACCGGAAGCCGGCACCGAGCGGCTGTTGCCGGGGCGCGTCGGCCTGGACGGGGGCCGCAGGCACATGCCTGCCGGACGGGGGTGACGGGGCTCGGTCAGCGGCCAAGAGCGGGGCGAGGAGAAGCACGCCGCCAACCGCGAGGCGAGTCGCTTTCATAGGCCGCCCGTGTCGGTGCGCCAGCCGCACCGGCTGTCAGTGCTGCAGCGCCGGGTACTTCATCTCGCCCGCGCGAATCGAGACCGGCAGCTGGTTCTCGCGAAGCGGGATCGGGCAGTTGTAGTGGGGCGAGTAGTTGCAGAGAGGGTTGCTCGCCTCGTTGAAGTCCAGGACGTACTGCGCATCGGCTCCGGCGAACGGGACGAACAGGTAGCGGCCCACGTCGTACGTCTCCCCACCGCTCGTCTGATCCCGGAACGCCAGGAAGAGCTCGTCGCCCTCCTTCAACGCGGAGCCCACCGCGAGCGCGGTCAGGCGCAACGACCGGCCGTCGACCTGGAACTCGAACGTCCCTACCCGGAAGTATTCACGCTGCAGGCCGCGGCTCGTGATGATGGTGATCGGCGAAGGCGTGGCGTTCGGCCGGAACCGGGCCTTCACCTGCAACGCGGGATTCGGCGGATACCACTTCAGTCCCGTGAACGCCTTGCGGGCCGGCGACTCGGGGTCGAACACGCGCGCGTTCCCGTTCCCCGGGCTCGTGTTGAACTCGACGAGGTAGCGGCCCAGGCGCAGCACCTCGCGCCGGGCCAGCCGTGTCCTGGAGGTCACCGGCGTCCCGGGCAGCGACACGTCGCCGTTGCCAGCCGTCTTCGCGACCGCCGGCCGCGCACCCTTGACGGGGGTGACGACAAAGGCGTCGCCGTCGAGCGTGAGTTCCACCACGTCGGCACCGCCGGGGGCGTCGCCGAACTCGACACCTGTGGGATTCGCGCCGAGGCGGTACGACCGGCCGGGCTGGAAGTACTGCACGGCCACCGCGGTGAAGGGCGACATCACCGCCTTCAGGTACGCCTCGTCTGCCGCCTTCTGCACCGCGAGAATGGCCGCTGCCGGGTTACCCGCCGGCGCCTGCGCGCCCGGGGCGGCCGTCCCGCTCAGCGCCGCGGCCACCAGGACTGTTGCGAGTCTTCGCCCGTTCTGCATGTGTCCCTTCATCGTCAGGCACCCGTCGGCCGTCACTCTCAGTCGCGGCCGAAGCTTCCGGCAAGCCGTTGGCGGTACAGGTTGGCGTCGTCTTTTCCGAAGCAGCAGAAGATGACTCTTGCCGGCAGCTCGTGCGACTGCAGCCAGCCAGCGACGGCCTCCACTGCGATCTGGCAGGCCTCCTCGCGGGGGTAGCCGTACGCGCCTGTCGAGATGCACGGGAACGCCACCGATCGCACCCCAGCCTCCTCGGCCAGGCGAAGCGACTCCTTGTAGCAGGATGCCAGGTTCTCGGGTTCCCCGCTCGTTCCGTCCCGGTAGATGGGCCCGACCGTGTGGATGACGTACGACGCGGGCAGGCGATAGCCCCGGGTCAGGCGGGCCTGGCCGGTAGGACATCCGCCCAGGCGCCGGCACTCTTCGAGCAGCATCGGCCCGGCCGCCCGGTGGATCGCTCCGTCAACGCCTCCCCCTCCCAGCAACGAGCTGTTCGCTGCGTTGACGATGGCATCGACGTGAAGCGTCGTGATATCGGCTTCGACGACATCGATGCGCCCGGCGACGCTGGTCATGCGGCCCTCCTGCACGTTCCCTTCACCCGCTCCAGGCAACGGCTCGTCCACGTTCACCACGCGGCGCGCGCAGAGATCTCGGTCCATTCTACAGACCTCTCGTCCTCTGCGGTGAGATGCCGCACAGACGTGGCGGCTTGTCCGCGTTCACCACCGACACAAGAGCCGCAGAGGGCGTGTCCACGACACGGGGGATTTCGAAGGCCGCCGTCTGCCTCGTGGCCCGCACCGCCGTCCGCTCAACACCGTGCCCGGCTGAGGTAGGTCACGGCCTGGATCGCCCTTCGCACCCAGAGCCGACGGCGGCATCCCGCCGCCCCATCCGGGCGGGTCTGACTGATGAGACTGTCTCGATTCCTTCTCGCGGGCGTATTGATTCCCGGCGTCGCGGTGCTGGGCGCCAGCGGCGCTGTACCGGCCGGAGGCGCCGGACGCTCCGCCCAGGAAGGCGCGGGCCCCTTCCACGACTACCGCAACCAGCGGCCGGGAGCCCCCCACCGGATCACCGTGGCCGACCTGCCCCCGCCGTACGCCACCGAGTCTGCGGACGAGGGCCCCGACCTGGTGGAGCGGCCGAAGGACGCCTGGCCGCAGGCGCCGCCGGGCTTCACCGTGACGCTGTTTGCGACCGGCCTCGAGAACCCGCGCCTGGTACGCCGCGCCCCGAACGGCGACCTCTTCGTGGCGGAAAGCCGGGCGGGCCGCGTCCGGGTGCTTCGCGGCATCGGAGGCGAGGGGCGGGTGCAGACGATGGAGGTGTTTGCGAGCGGGCTGAACCGCCCCTTCGGCATTGCCTTCTACCCGCCAGGCGGCGAGCCGCAGTACGTCTATGTGGGAAACACCGACCGAGTCATCCGGTTCCCCTACCGGAGCGGCGACTTGAAGGCACGCGGGCCGAGCGAGGCGATCGCGCCGCTGCCGGGAGGCGGGCAACTGCGCGGCGGCGGCCACTGGACACGCGACATCGCGTTCTCCCCGGATGGCAAGCGGATGTTCGTGTCGGTGGGATCGCTCACGAACGTGGACGACCCCGAGACAAACCCCGGCGAGAAGAACCGGGCGGCGATCCTCGAATTCACCCCCGACGGGAAGAACATGAAGGTGTTCGCCTCGGGCATCCGCAACGCGGTGGGAATTGCGGTCTCGCCGACCACCGGCGAACTCTGGGCGTCGGTCAACGAGCGCGACGGCCTGGGCGACAACCTCGTCCCCGACTACATCACGCGCGTGCAGGAGGGCGGCTTCTACGGGTGGCCGTGGTACTACATGGGCGGTCACCAGGACCCGCGCCACAAGGGGAAGCACCCGGAACTGAAGGAAAAGGTGATCACTCCCGACGTCCTCCTGCAGCCGCACTCGGCGTCGCTGCAGATGACCTTCTACGATGGGCAGGCGTTCCCTGGGGAATACCGCGGCATCTTCGCCGCGCTGCACGGCTCGTGGAACCGGAGGATCAGGACCGGGTACGAGGTCATCCACGTGCCGCTGCAAAACGGCCGCGCGACCGGCGAATACCAGGACTTCCTCACCGGGTTCGTGACGCCCGACGGGAAGGTGTGGGGTCGACCGGTCGGCGTGGCGGTCGCCCACGATGGCTCGCTGATTGTCACCGACGATGGAGGGAACGTGGTGTGGCGGGTGGCGCACCGCTGAGCCGGCACGATCGAACGCCTGGATTCCGCGCCCGCGCCGCGCCTACCCTCCGACCGGGCGGCGCGTCCGGGGCCTGATCGGCAGAACCTTCCAGCGCATGTAGGCGAGCAGAGTCACCAGGAGCAGGAGCACCGTCGTGGTGACGGCCGAGCTGTATTCGGCGCGCGCCAGGTGCAGCACCGTCGCGCCGATCATGATGGGGATCAGTCCCGCGGCTGCCGTCGGCACGAGCCAGGGCAGAATGCCCGTCACGCCCGGCACGATCAGGCCGGCGGCCGCCGCAACCTCGGCCATGCCGATGAAGTAGCGCAACCCGTCGGGTATCGATGCCTTGAGCAGCGCCTCGACGTCGGGCGGAGGAGAGAGCAGAAGCCAGCCGTGCGCGAAGTACGCCGCGGCCAGCAGGAGCTGAAGCACCCAGAGCAAGGCGTTCACGGGGCCCTCCTTTGGAGGCCCGGCGAGCGCGGCCGGCAGCACCCGCGGGTCCACGCCTTCCATGCGAGGTTTGTGCCGGCCCGGGCACGCCAGCCTGTCATTCCAGGTCGCGTTCACCGGTGGCGTAAGATCGAGCCCGCCATGCCCTTCCCCATCGGCGCCCAGGTGCGCGTGACGACATTCGGCAAGGTCGGGCGCGTGGTCTCGGTGTCACGCGGCGGGCATTACCGCGTGCTCGTAGGCACGAAGCAGGTCGCGTGCCGCGAAAGCGAGCTGGAGGCGGCGTCCGCCGCGGGGGGGAAACGGAAGCCTCGCGCACCGGCGTCGCCATTGCCTTCGCCGTCACGCCCCGCCTTCACCGATCGGCCGCCGGACCGCGCCCGGGCCGGCCTCGGATCGATCGATCTCCACGGCGCCACGGTGGAGGAGGCGCTGCGCGCGGTCGAGGCCCGGCTGGACGAGGCGCTGCGCGCCGGTCTCGATCACCTCGACATCATCCACGGCCGTGGCACCGGCAAGGTGCGGCATGCGGTCCACCGCCTCCTGCGGGCCATCGGCGCCGTTCGCCACTTCGAGGTCACGCCGAGCAATCCCGGGGTCACACGGGCGTATTTCTAAGCGGGCAACGCACCATGGATGCCGTTGAACGGAAGGCGCCCTGTCCCGTATAGTGTCCTGCTGCTCGTGGCCATCCAATCCGCAGGGTTCCTGCTCTTCTTCGTCCTGACCTTCTGCCTCACCTGGTCGCTGCCTGCCCGGTTGCGCTGGGCGCCGCTCCTGGCGGCGAGCCTGTTCTTCGTTGGGTTCGCGCGCCCCGTGGACCTCGTCCCCCTGGTGCTTGCAACGGCTGTCACCTACGGGATCGCGCTCCGGCTGGCGTCGCTGCCGGCCCGGTCCACGGCGGCGCGCAGGCGGTGGCTGCTGCTCGGCACCGCCACGCTCGTCGGCGGGCTCGCGGGGGCGAAGTACCTGAACTTCTTCGGCGAGACGGTGTCGCAGGTCGTGGCGCTGTTCGGCGCCAGGCTGACGCTGCAGCCGGTGCACCTGCTGCTGCCTCTCGGGATTTCGTTCTACACGTTCCGCCTGCTCGGGTATCTGCTCGACGTCTACCACCGCAGGGTCGAGGCCGAGCCCCATGCCGGCTACTTCGGCCTGTTCGCCGCCTTCTTCCCGCAGGTGTCTGCCGGCCCAATCGAGCGGGCCCGTGACTTCCTGCCGCGCCTGCGGGTGGCCGAACGGTTCGACGCCGACCGCCTCGTCTCGGGTGCAACCCTGGTGGCGTGGGGCCTGTTCAAGAAGGCGGTGATCGCGAACCGGCTGGCCATCTTCGTCGACCAGGTCTTCGCGGCCCCGCCCGGCCAGGGGCTCAACCTGGTGGTCGGGGCCTGGTTGTACGCCGTCCAGATCTACTGCGACTTCTCGGGCTACACGGACATCGCCATCGGCCTTGCGCGGCTCCTGGGATACGAGTCCGCGCGGAACTTCGACGCCCCCTACGCGAGCCGGTCGGTGGCGGAATTCTGGACGCGCTGGCACATGTCGCTGTCCTTCTGGTTCCGCGACTACCTGTTCCTGCCGCTGTCCTACGCGGCGACGCGCCGCGAGCGCCGGGACACCGTTCTCGGCGTCCGTGTCGAGACACTGGGCTACGTGGTGGCGGCTGCGGTGACGATGGTGCTGTGCGGCCTCTGGCATGGCGCCAGCTGGTCGTTCGTGATCTGGGGAGCCCTGCACGCCCTCTACCTGATTGTCGGGCAGCTGAGCCGGCGGCTTCGCCGGCGCGTGGCGCGCCGGACGGGCCTGGCTTCGCGCCCGTCGCTTCACCGGGCGTTCCAGGTCGTGGTGACGTTCAACCTCGTCTCGTTCGCCTGGATCTTTTTCCGCGCGCCGACGCTTACGAAGGCGCTCGAGTACCTGCACTACATGCAGATCAAGCCATCGGCCACCGGGGTCGGCCACCTGGTGGTGGACGTCGGCCTGGCGGCCGCCTTCCTGTTCGCCGAGTGGACATACCGAAGGGCAACCCCTGCCTGCCGGCTGCCCCTGCCCGTTCGCGCGGGGCTGCTCGCGGCCGCCGCCTGTGCCATCATCCTGTTCGGCGTGGATGCCGGCAATGAGTTCATCTACGTCCGGTTCTGAGGTGCGTCGAGGCCTCGCCGCCCTCGCCTGCTTTCTCGTCATGCTCGGGGTCCTCGACCGGGGCCTGAGCTGGACGATGCAGGCGATCGAGTCGCGCTATTACAGCGGCCGCAACGAGTTCCAACGGAAGCTTGCCGGATACCTGAGCGACCGGCGCTTCGACACGCTCGTCCTCGGCACGTCGCGCACCAGCGAGGGGATCCTCCCGGTGCTGCTCGAGGCCGAGGGCCGACCGCAGGTCTCCAGCGTCTTCAAGGAGGCGTATCAAGGGAAGGGGCCGCGCTATCAACTGGAGTTCTACCGGCTCTTCAAGAAGCACGCCGGACCGCCGCGCCTTCTCGTCTATGGCGTGGACTACTTCTTCTACTCGATCCAGTCGGACCAGCGCTGGATGTCGCGGTTCTCGTCGGCAAACCCCTGGAGGCCGCCCGCGCCGCGGCAGGCTCCGCTGCTGCTCCTCCAGCGCAAGCACCAGCACGACGTGTTCTTCAACGACCTGATCGACGACCTCAACGATCGGGCCCGGCGGAGAGTGGCGCCCACGACCGACTCCTTCGAGCAGAGCCGCAGGTACATGGGGGTGCCGCACGACCCCAGCCGGTTGGTCACCGTGAAGCCACCGACCTACAAGCCTGCGCGGATGCCCCGCCCCCCCGGACGGGAGGGCGCGGCCTTCGAGAAGCTGCTGGCCGAGACCTGCGCCGACGGCGTGCGCGTCGTGCTGGTCTCGCTTCCCGACTACATCGGCACCTACGAGACGAACATCGAGCTTCCGTCGTTCCACGAGCACCTGGCAGAACTCGCGCGCCGGCACCCGCACGTGACGGTGTTGATCTACAACGACCCGCGGCGGTTCAACCTCGACGACCCGAGCCTGTTCATCGATGGAGGTTGGGGTCGCACCAACTCTCACCTCTCCACGGCCGGCGCCGCGGAGCTGAGCAGGCTTCTGGCGCGCGACC
>JARKSS010000122.1 GCA_029974175.1 Vicinamibacterales bacterium | reverse complement strand
CAGCGCGTGGCGTTCGCGATCCACGCGCCGCAGCACCGCGTTGACCAACCCCGACGCGCTTCCCTTGCCGCTTGCCCGGACCTGCTCCACCGCATCGTGCACGACCGCCGAGGGCGGCACCCGCTCGAGGTGCAGCAGTTGGTACGTGCCCAGCCGGAGGACCTCGAGGACTTCGGCATCGAGGCGGCCGACGTCCTTGCGTGTGAAAGACGAGATCACGGCGTCGAGCGCGGCGCGCCACCGAAGCGTCCCGGCGGCGATCTCCGACGCCAGGGCCCGATCGCGCGGGTCGCTCAGGCGGTCACGGGCGCGCGCGACGGCCGAAGGCAGATCGGCCCGTCCGCTCTCGACGGCGCGGAGGATCGCGTAGGCCTCGCGCCGGGCCGGGGCGATCCTGCTCATGTGGAGAAGCGCGCGCCGGGCCTGAGGCGGGCGCCGGCGGCGAACTCGCGGCCAGTAATGGGACGCCGTCCCTCGGCCTGCACCCGGCGGAGGTGTAGCGGCCCTGTCCCCGTCGAGACGGCCAGCGCGTCGCCGGCCAGCGAGAGAACCGTGCCGGGCAGGGCCGCAGCTTCGACCTGCTCGGAACCCGGTTCGGGGACGGCCGTTTCGAGGACGATGATCCGCGAGCCGGCGAGGGTCGTGAAGGCGTGCGGCCAGCCCTGCAGCGCCCGCACCTGATCGTGGATGGTGCGGGCCGGCCGCGACCAGTCGATGCGCCCATCCTCTTTCGTCAGTGGTGGGGCGTAAGTGACCTCCGACTCGTCCTGCGGCACCTCGAGAACTTCTCCACGCTCCATCGAGCCCAGCACCCGCAGCAGCAGGGCGGCCCCGAGCCGTGCGAGGTCGTGCTCGACCTGCCCGGCGGTTTCGTCGGGCCCGATGGAGCGGCTGACGCGGTCGAGGACCGGACCCGCGTCGAGCGCCTGCACGACCCGCATGATCGAGACGCCGGTCTCGGCGTCGCCCGCCATGATGGCCCGCTGGATCGGGGACGCGCCGCGCCATCGCGGCAGCAGGGAGGCATGGACGTTGACCATTCCGAGGCGCGGGGCCTCGAGCACGGCGGCCGGCAGGATCTTGCCGTAGGCGGCTACGACGCCGAGGTCGGCGCCGAGCGCGACGAGCTGTTGCTGAAACGCCTCGTCACGAAGCCGATCGGGCTGCAGCAGCGGGATACCAAGGGAGGTGGCCGCCAGCTTGACCGCGCCTTCCACCACGCGCCGGCCGCGGCCGGCGGGCTTGTCGGGCTGCGTCACGACGGCGAGGACGGGATAACCGGCTTCGACCAGCGCCTGCAGGCTGGGCACCGCGAAGTCGGGCGTGCCGAAGAAGACGAGGCGCAGGGTCGGCATCGCTACCAGGTTCCGGCCTTGATCCGCTTGTGGATGCGTCGAACCAGCAAGCTTCGCCTGATCCCGCGAAGCCTGTCGAGGTACACCTTGCCGTCCAGGTGGTCCATCTCGTGCTGGAAGGCCCGCGCCAGCAGCCCCTGGCCCTCGTAGGTTTGCTCGCGTCCCTCGAGATCGAGTCCTTTCACGACTACCCGCTGGGGCCGCGCCACCGAGGCGCTGAATCCGGGTACGCTCAGGCAGCCTTCCTCTTCGACCTGCAAGCCTTCCCGTTCGACCCACTCGGGGTTGACCAGCGTAATCAGCCCCTTGGGGTCGTGGCCCAGCGTGATGTCGACGACGAAGATGCGGAGGGGGACACCGACCTGCGGCGCGGCGAGCCCGATCCCGGGCGCCCGGTACATCGTCTCCACCATGTCGCGGGCCAGCTGCACCACCTCGCCGGTGATCTCCTCGACCGGTTGTGCCGGCTGATGCAGGACCTCCGCGCCGTACTTGACGATCGGGCGAACCATCGGCAAGCTCCTGGCCTCCAGCCCAGCCCCCAGCCCCAGTCCCTAGCCCCTACCCTAGCCCTAGCTGCTACCTGTCCGCGCCCGGTGTCCCGCCGGGGTGCGCGAAGGGCCGACGCAGCCCTTCGCGCCAGGCCGCGTAGTTGGCCTCGATTTCCGCCATCGAATCCTGTCCGAACTTCTCCATGAACGCGTCGGCCAGCACCAGCGCAACCACCGCCTCGCCGATCACGCCGCCCGCGGGCACCACGCAGACGTCACTGCGTTCGATGGCGGCGCCGGCTGGCAGGCCGGTCTCGAGGTCCACCGAGGGCAGCGCGCGCATGAGCGTGGGAATCGGTTTCATCCGCGCGGTCAGACGGATCTCCTCGCCGTTGCTCACCCCCCCCTAGATGCCGCCGGAGCGGTTGCTCGGCCGGCGCAGACCCCACGCGGCCTCCGAAGGCCCCCCGCTCTCAGCCGCGACCAGCACGTCGTGCGCCTGCGATCCGCGCAGGGCCGCCGACTCCCAACCCGTCCCGATCGAGACGGCCTTCACCGAGGGAATCGACAGCAGCGCCTGCCCCAGGCGGCCGTCCAGGCGGCGGTCCCACTGCGCGTAGCTGCCCAGGCCCGGCGGCACGCCACGCACGACGACCTCGAACGCCCCGCCCAACGTGTCGCCATCGTCGCGGGCCAGGTCGATGGCCGCCATCATCGCCTGCGACACGCGCTCGTCCACGCAGCGTACGGGAGCATCGGGCGGCAGGGCGGCGACCCGCTCGAAGGGCACCGGTTCGTCCTGTTCCAGGCGCGCCCCGCCAATGGCGACCACGTGCGAGACGATGGCGATGCCGACCCGTTCGAGCAGCTGCCGCGCGACGGCGCCGGCGGCTACGCGGGCCGCGGTCTCGCGTGCACTGGCACGCTCGAGCACGTTGCGCAGGTCACGGTGGCCGTACTTGATCGCCCCCGGGAGGTCTGCGTGGCCGGGCCGCGGGCGTGTCACCGCCGGCCGCCGGGCACCGCGCGCATCGGCTGGCGGCTCGGCGTCGAGCGCCATCGTGTGCTCCCAGTTCGTCGAGTCGCGGTTGGGCAGCAGCAGGGCGATCGGGCTGCCCAGCGTCGTGCCGTGGCGCACGCCCGACAGGACCTGCACCTGGTCGGATTCGATGACCATCCGGCGGCCGCGCCCGTACCCCGCCTGGCGCCGCCGGAGCTGCACGTCGATGGCGGCACGGTCGATCGCAAGGCCGGCGGGCACGCCGTCCAGGATGACAACGAGCGACGGGCCGTGCGATTCGCCGGCGGTCAAAAAACGCAGCATGATCGGCTCATTCTAGCCGAAGTTTCTGCGTCCTCCAGGCGCGCCGGCCGCCTCCACCTGAACGACGGGTGCGCCTCCTCCGCTGAAAGACTGGCCGGATTCCCTGCGAGAAGAGAGGGCGTGGTGGCGTGCGGCGGTTCACGGCGGTCTTCGTGCACCACCTCGATCGCGATGGCCCCGACCATCTTCACGGATCGGTTCCTCGCCCGGACGGAATGCGATGCGCTTGATCTCGCAACGGGGTTCGCCGTCACGCTGCGCCCGGCGGACGTCTCGGGCCACCGCGCACAGGAGGCGTGGTCGGATCGCTGTGCCGCCCTCTCGTCGCTGTGCCATCCGAACCTCGCGCCCCTCGTCGACTACGGGCTTGCCGGGCGCAACGGGCTGTTCGAGGCGATTGCCGTGCGGCATCCCAGTACACCCTGGCGTTCGCGGGATTCGAGGACGGCGGCCGCCCTCTGCTCGGTTGTTGCGTTCCTGCATGCACACCGGCGCTCGGCCGGCAGCTTGTCCTGGCAGCGGGTCGTCGATCATGACGGTCGCCCGGTACTGCTGCCGGATGCGGCCACCGGGTTGCCGTGGTACGACGAGGCCGGAGGTGAGCCAGGCAACGCCTGCGTTGCTCGTGAAGCGTCACGGCTGGCGCGGATGACGGGACACGTCGTTGGCAGGGTTGCGGCGCCGCGCGAATCACCGGCGATGGCCGGTGCGGTTCACGGGGTCGCTGCGGTTGGCTGCGAGACGGTCGCCAAGCTCGTCGAGGTGCTCGACACCGGGGAGCCTGCGCGTCCCCGCGCCATCGAGGTGTCGCTTCCGCCCGACGCTCGTCGAAACGTGTTGCTGTCCCAGTTTGCGCGCGAGGCGCGCTTGCGCGGGTACGTTCCAGTCAACAGCCGGCTGCTGGACGAAAGGTGTACGGCGGCACCCGGCCGCGACAGCTTGCGTGAGGCCCTTGCCGACCGTCACGTGCTCCTCATCCACGAGGTGCACGCCGGCGGCGAAAGGTCGTCGCTGGCCCTGTTCCTGGTGGCACTCGGCCTTTCGAACACCCGGCCACACGTGGTCGCGCTCGTCGTTGACGCGGCCCAGCCGACCTTGCAGGCGCGCGAGCAGCCGGCACCCTACGTGCGGCAGCGCCGCCACTCGCCCGCGCTGCGCCTGGCGGCTGCAGCAGGCTGGGCCGACCCCGCGGCAGTGCGCGCGCAGGCCGGCCTGTCTGCGGCCGGAAAGCTGGCTGCCCGCGGACGGCATGCCGCCGCCGAGCGGCTTCTGCGCGAGAGCCTCGGGGCGATGTCCCGGCGCGAAGACCCGGTGGGATCGGGCTGGGCGGCCGTCGCGCTTGGCTCGCTTCTGCTGGCCCGGGGACGTGCGGCACAGGCCGCCACCTTCTTTGAGGCGGCACGCCAGCATTTCGACCGCGCAGACGCCGTCGCGGCGGCCGGGCGGAGCGGGCTGCTCCAGGCGCACGCGTGGACGGATCTCGGCCGCCTCGAAGAAGCCGAGGCCGCCGCCCGTGCCGTCGCGCTGGCGGCCCGTGAGACGGGCGATGCCTGGCTGCGGGCCGAGTCGGCGCTGGCGCTGGCGCGATGCCTGTTCTGGCAAGACCGCCACGGTGAGGGCCTCCAGGCGTTGGAGGCAGACGAGCGCCTGGCGTTGGCACCAAGCCGGGCATCCAGGGTTGCAGAGGTGCCGCCCCCCTTCGAATCGTCGGGAGCCCCTGGGGTGTGCTTCCTGCCGGGGGCACACGACCAGGAGCTGGCTCGCTCATGCCTTCGGGCCCGCCTCGGCGTGGCGCTCGGTGACTTCGTCCTGGCTGGCCGCGCCGCAGCGGGGGCGCGCCAGCGTGCGACGGTGCGAGGCGACGCGCCAAGCCTGGCGGCGGCAGCCACCGTGCAGCTGGCTGTGTACGGCGCGATTGGCGACCTCGAAGCTTCGGGCCGTGCGCGGTCCGCCGGGTTGCAGGCGGCGCACGAGGCCCACGATCCCCTCAGGGCGCTTCGCCTTCGGATCGGGTGGCTCGAGGCGTTGGCGGTGTCGGGCGAGCGTCGCGAAGCGTCCGAGGTCGGGTCGAGGCTCGCGCGCCTCGATCGCCGGGCGCTCCCCTGGGTGGTGCGGCGCGCTCTCGAGCGCGCGCTCGATCGGGCTGCTCTCGGCTCCCGGGGCTCGACGCCCGTGCCGCTCGTGGCCGCCGAACGCGATCGCGCCGCCAGGCTCCTCTCGCCGCATGCGCCGCTGCCGGTAGCGTCGATGGAGTGGGTGCTCGACGACATCGTCGAGGTGCTGGCACTCTGCCAGGGTCCCGACGACGAAGAGTCGGTCCTGCGCGCGGTGTTAGGGCGGTTGAGGCGCCGGCATCACCTGGCTGCGATCG
>JARKSS010000055.1 GCA_029974175.1 Vicinamibacterales bacterium | reverse complement strand
GTCGGGCGCGCACTCGATCGGCGAGGCGTCGCGCCTGATCGAGCGCGGCGACGCGGACGTGATGGTCGCTGGCGGCAGCGAGGCCGCCGCGACGCGCATCGGACTCGCCGGCTTCGGCGCGATGCGCGCGCTCTCGACGCGCAACGACGCTCCGGCCGCCGCGAGCCGTCCGTTCGATCTCGACCGCGACGGCTTCGTGATCGGCGAGGGGGCGGGCGTCATGGTGCTCGAGGAGCGCGAGGCGGCGCTCGCGCGCGGCGCCCGCATCTACGCCGAGGTGGCCGGCTACGGCGCCTCGGCCGACGCCTTCCACATCACGGCCCCCTCGGAGGACGGCGACGGGGCCGTCCGATCGATGCAGGCGGCCTTGAGGAGCGCCGGCGTGGACGGGTCGGTCGTCGCGTACATCAACGCGCACGGCACCTCGACGCCGCTCAACGACCGTCTCGAGACGCTGGCCATCAAGCGGTGCTTCGGCGAGCACGCCTACAAGCTGGCAGTCTCGTCCACCAAGTCGATGACCGGGCACCTGCTCGGCGCGGCAGGCGGCCTCGAGGGAGGGATCACGGCGCTGGCGGTCTACCGGCAGGAAATGCCGCCGACCATCAACCTGGAGAACCCCGACCCCGACTGCGACCTGGACTACGTGCCGGGGACTTCCCGCAAGGCGGAGATCCCCTACGCGCTGTCCAACTCGTTCGGGTTCGGCGGCACCAACGCGTCCCTCCTCTTCAAGCGCGCCGACCTGTAGCGGGGAAGAAACGGTCCGGGACGAATCCCCCGAGATTCGTCCCGGCCCCCCAATCCGCTATGCTAGTCGGGATACCTCTATGAAGATCGCTGTCTGCCTCAAGCAGGTCCCCGCCCGCGACACGCAGCCGCGGGTCAACGAGTCGAAGACCTGGCTCCGCGAGCAGGACGCCACCTTCGAGCTGAACGAGCCCGACGCGTACGCCCTCGAGGAGGGCTTCCAGCTGCGCGAGCGGCACGGCGGCGAGGTGGTGGTCTGCTCGGCCGGCCCCGCCCGCGTGGCGCAGGCGCTGCGCGAGGCGCTCGCCCGCGGTGCCGACCGCGCGATCCACGTCGAGGACGACAGCCTGGCCTCGGCCGACGCCTTCGCCGTGGCCGACGCGCTGGCCGCCGCGATCGAGGGCGAGCGGTTCGACCTGGTGCTGACCGGTCTCCAGTCGGACGACCAGGGTTTCGCCCAGACGGGCGTGGTGCTGGCCGAGCGCCTCGGCATCCCGCACGCCACCATCATCATGGAGGTGGCCGTGCAGGGCGACCGCGTCCGCGTCAAGCGGGAGCTCGAGGGTGGATGGTTCCAGTGGGTCGAGATGCCGCTGCCCGCGCTGCTCACCATCCAGAGCGGCATCAACCAGCTGCGTTACGCGACGCTGAAGGGGATCATCGCCGCCAAGAAGAAGGAGATCCGGAAAGTCACCCCCGCCGCGGTGGCCTCGCGGCAGCGGATCGTCCGCCTCCGCGCCCCCGAGAAGACCAAGCAGACGCAGATCATCCCCGGCCCCGCCGCCGACGCCGCCAAGGAACTGGTCCGGCGCCTGCGCGACGAGGCCCGCGCGATCGAGTAGGTGCAGCATGATCCTCGCCGTTGCCGAACAGCGTGAGGGAACGCTCAACCGGGCCTCGTGGGAGGCCGTCGCCGCCGCGCAGCAGCTCGCGGCCCGGACGGGCCTCGGGCCCGTGCGCATCGCGATCGCGGGCGGCGAGGTGGGCGGCTCTGCCGCCAGCCTTGCCGAGGCTGACGCCGCCGAGGTCGTGGCCCTCGAGGCCCCGGCCCTTGGCGCCTACACCGCCGACGGGTTCACCGCGGCGCTCGCCGGCCTGCTCGCCACCGATCCTCCCGCCTTCGCCGTGTTTGCGCACACGTACCAGGTGCGCGACTTCGTGCCGAAGCTGGCCGCCCGCCTCGGCTGGCCGCTCGTCACCGACGTGGTCGGCTACGGCGAGCCGTTCGAGGGGCGGCCGGCGTTCACGCGCCACGTGTTCCAGGGGAAGCTGGCCGCCGACGTCGTGGCCGAGAGCGATGGCCCGTGCCTCGTGACCGTGCAGGCCGGCGCGTTCCAGGCCGACCTCGTCGCCCGAGGAGCGTCGCCCGCCCCGGTGCGCCGGGTCGAGGCGGCCGTTGAGCCGTCGGCCATCCGGCAGAAGCCCGAGCCTCCGTTCCAGGAGGCGAAGCAGGCGGTCGATCTCTCGCAGGCCGCCCGCATCGTGGCCGTCGGGCGCGGGATCAAGGAGCAGTCGAAGCTGGCGCTCGTCGAGGAGCTGGCGCGCGCGCTCGGGGCCGAGATCGCGGCCTCGCGCCCCATCTGCGACGCGGGGTGGCTCCCGCTCGAACGGCAGGTCGGAAGCTCGGGCCAGACGGTGTCGCCGAAGCTGTACCTCGCGCTCGGGATCTCGGGCGCCATCCAGCATGCCGTCGGGATGAAGGGGTCGCGGACGATCGTCGCGATCAACAAGGATCCCGAGGCGCCGATCTTCGAGCTGGCCGACTACGGCATCGTCGGCGACCTGTTCGAGGTGGTGCCCGAGCTGGTCAAGGCGCTGGGGAAGAGCGCCTAGTTACAGCGGCCTGCTCGTGGTTGGTGGCTGGCAGGTGGCAGGCAGGACCGGCCGGCCGCGAACGACGTCTCGCGCCCCCGTGAGGACTGTCCGTTGGAAACCCTGATCCTCTGGGTGCTCGTTCTCGTCTTCGGGGGCCTGTTCGCATGGCAGGTGGCCGTTCGCGTCCGCCTGATCCGCCGGGCGCCGGGACAGCTCGGCGTGGCGGATCCCGGCATGGCCGTGGGCCGCCTGCTGCGCGAGGTCGTGTTCCAGTCGAAGGTGATCGCCGAGCGCCCGCTGGTGGGGCTGGCGCACGCGCTCGTCTTCTGGGGCTTCGTGGCCTTCGCCGGCTACACCAGCGCGGAGTTCCTCGCAGGGCTGGGGATCGTCGATCTCACCGGCACCGCCGCGTTCTGCTTCTACTCGCTCGCGCTGGTTCCCTTCGCCCTGGCCGTGCTAGCCGGCATCACCGCCCTGCTGGTGCGACGGGTCGTCTTCCGCCCCGAGGCGCTCGGGAAGCTGTCGGGCGAGTCGGTGGTGATCGGCCTGTTCATCGCCACGCTGATGGTCACCTTCCTGCTCGACTTCCGCCTGGCGGAGGAGAGCGTGGCGGGGCGGGTGAACTGGTGGGTGCACGCGCTCGTCATCCTCGTGTTCCTGGTGCTGATCCCCGGCTCGAAACACTTCCACCTGCTGCTCTCGCCGATCACGATCGCGCTCGAGTCGCCGGTGCTCGGCCAGGTGCGGAACCTCGACTTCGAGAAGGAGGAGATCGGCTACGAGACCGTGGCGCACCTCGAGCGCAAGGCGGTGCTCGACGCTTTCACCTGCGTGGAATGCGGGCGCTGCCAGATGAACTGCCCGGCCTACCGGACGGGCAAGGCGCTGAACCCGAAGAAGCTGATCCTCGACAACGAGGAGGCGCTGCTGGCGGGGAAGCTCGACGCGCCGCTCAAGGACATCTACGACGAGAACGTGCTCTGGCAGTGCACCACGTGCGGCGCGTGCGAGGCGCAGTGCCCGGTGGGGATCGAGCACCTGCCGCTCATCATCAACGCGCGCCGCGGCCTGGTGTCGAACGGCGAGGCGCCCGACGCGCTTGGCGCGATGTACAACAACCTGGAGCGCCGCGGGAACATCTGGGGGCTTTCACAGGATCAGCGCCAGAAGTTCGTGGCGGCCTCCGGCCTCGAAACCTTCGACGCCTCCCGCCACGAGTACCTCATGTGGCTCGGCTGCGCGGGGTCCTACGACGCCGACTTCCAGAAGTCGCTGCGGTCGCTCTTCGACCTGCTGCGCCGCCTGAAGGTGACCTTCGGCGTACTCGAGAAGGAACGCTGCACGGGCGATCCCGCCAAGCGTACCGGGAACGAGTACGTGTACCAGGAGCTGGCCAACGCGAACATCGAGGAGTTCCGCGCGGCAGGCGTCAAGAAGATCCTGACGTCCTGCCCGCACTGCGTGAAGACGCTGGGCCCCGACTACCGCCTGCTCGGCTTCGAGGCCGAGGTCGTGCACTCCTCGGTGCTGCTGTCGCGGCTCCTGCCAGACCGGCTGCCCGCGTCCGACACCGTGGTGCTGCACGACCCCTGCTACCTGGCACGCTACGCCGGGCACGTGGACGAGCCGCGGGATCTGCTGCGGCGCGTGGGGGCCACCGTGCGCGAGCCCGAGCGGAACCGCCGCAACCCCTTCTGCTGCGGCGCCGGCGGCGGCCTGCTGTTCGAGGAACGCGAGGAGGGGCAGCGGATCAGCCAGACGCGGTTCGAGCAGCTGCAGGCGACCGGCGCCCCGACGATCGTCACGGCCTGCCCCTTCTGCTCGATCATGCTCAAGGGAGCCCAGGCAAGCAGCAACGCCACCACCCAGGTGGTGGACATCACGTCGTACGTGGAGGGCCGCCTGAAGGGCACGTCGTAGCGGCTTGTCACGAACGAACCACAAGATCACACGAGATCACAAAGGCTGTGGCGGCGAGCCTTTCCGGCGCCGGCCTTCGGGCGCGGCGCGAAGCGCCGCGCGCGGCGAACGCACCCAGGCCGGGGACAGAAGGGCCGCGTCCACCGCCTTTCTTGCCCCCGATCCGGGTGCGTTCGCGGCGGGCCAGCCACTTCGTGGCTGACCCCCGACGGCCGGCGCGTCCGCCGGGGCCGCCCGCGGCGACACACCGTCCCTTTGTGTCCTTTGTGTTCTTTGTGGTTAACTTCCGTGCGGTGTGACCTCTGGTGCAGCAACGCCTGTGACGGGGAAGGCTCCCGGCGCGCCGGCCCGTGACGGCCAGCCCGCCTGGCGGGCCTCGCGCCTCAAGCGCGTCGAGGCGGCCGCGATTGGCGCCCTCGGATACCCGCTCGCCGCGGTGCTCGGCCGAACCTGGCGCTGGGAGGCCCGGGGCACCGAGCACCTCGACGCGGTGCGCGCCTCGGGCCGTCAGCCGATCCTCGCCCTTTGGCACGGCCGCATCCTGCCCGCCGTCCTCTACTTCCGCGGCCGCGGCATCGTCGCGGTGACCAGCGAGAACTTCGACGGCGAGTGGATCGCCCGCCTCATGCGGCGCTTCGGGTACGCCGCGGCGCGCGGGTCGACC
>JARKSS010000049.1 GCA_029974175.1 Vicinamibacterales bacterium | reverse complement strand
GCTTGTAAGTCCCGTTACCTCAACAATATGGCGCCACACCCGGCAGTACGCTATACTCGAACCCCAGCACCGGCGCCACCCCGGTTTCTTCAGGTTTCTTATGAAGCAATTCCTTCCTGTGGCCCTGCTGTGTGCGGTCCTGGCCGCCACCGCCGGCGCCTGCGGCGGCTCGAGCGACAGCGACGAGCCGGCTGTTGCGATCCCCAGTGTCACGCTGCACCGCAGCCGCGTCCCGCTCGGCAGCCCGCTCGAGATCACCTACGAGTTCAAGGTGGCCGAGGATGCGCGGTTCGATCAGGACTACCTCGTCTTCTCCCATTTCGTGGACGCGGACGGCGAGCTGATGTGGACCGACGATCACCGGCCGCCCACCCCGACGACGCAGTGGAAGCCGGGCGAGACGATCAAGTACCAGCGCCTGCTGTTCGTGCCCATCTATCCTTACGTGGGCGAGGCCGCGGTCGACGTGGGGCTCTACTCGCGGGACGGCCGCCGGCTCCGCCTCGAGGCCGCCGACCAGGGGCAGCGGGCCTACCGGGTCGCGACCCTGCAGGTGCTGCCGCAGACCGAGAACATCTACCTCACCTTCAAGGACGGCTGGCATCCCGGGGAGGTGGCCAGCGACAACGCCGGGAACGAGTGGCACTGGACGAAGAAGCAGGCCAGCCTGGCCTTCAAGAACCCCCGCCGCGACGTGGTGTTCTACCTCGACGTGGACGGCCGGTCGCGGCTGCTCTCGTCGCCGCAGGTCGTGACCGTGGCCGCGGGGACCTCGACGGTGGCCAGCTTCCAGCTGGGCGAGGCACCCGAGGTGAAGCAGATCCCGATCACCGCCGAGCAGTTGGGCGCCGACGACACGGTTCTGCTGACGCTTTCCGTGGACCAGACCTTCGTGCCGTCCGTGGTGACGGCCGGCGCGCAGAAGGACAACCGCGAACTGGGGATCCGCGTGTTCCACGCCTTCGTGGAGGCGCGGTAGGCCGGAGGGTGGCCATGCCGCCGCTCGCGCGGCGTCCCGCCGCGCTCGCAGCCGTCGTCCTGGCGTTTCTGCTGGCCGCCGCCGCACCGGTACGGGCCGAGCTCGTGTTCTTCACTTCGGGCCGCACCATGTCGGTCAAGTCGTACCGGGTGGAGGGCGAGTCGGTCGTGCTGCTGCTGCGGTCGGGGGGAGAAATCGTCTGCTCCGCGTCGCTGGTCGAGCGCATCGCACCAGACGAACTGCCGTACCCCGAGGCCGAGGACGCCCTCGTCCCGCCCCTGCCGTACCGCGAGCTGGTGGCGGCCGCGGCGGCGCGCGAAGGGGTGGACGCGCGGCTGGTGGACGCCGTCATCCGCGTCGAGTCCGGCTACAGGCCGGACGCGCGCTCGCGCAAGGGGGCGATGGGGCTGATGCAGCTGATGCCGGCCACGGCGCAGCGGTACGCCGTCCGCGACCCCTACGATCCGACCGACAACATCAACGCCGGCACGCGGCACCTCAAGGCCCTGCTCGATCGCTTCGAGCTGTCGCTCGCGCTGGCGGCCTACAACGCCGGGGAGGCCGCCGTGGAGCGGTTCCAGGGGATCCCGCCCTACGCCGAAACCCAGGAGTACGTGCGCCGGGTGTTGCGCCTCTTCCGGGAGGCGGCGCGCTGATTGCGTGCCGAAAACGGGCGCACGCGTCCGTCCACCTCGTCCGCGCCGGCATGAATGTTGGTATAATGACGCGATTACGCGCTCGATAATCTGTGGCCCGACAATAGCTTGCGATGGAATTCCGCTGTAGGCTGTCAACGCCGGGCGGCGAGATCACCGAGGGGGTCTACGTCGCCGACAGCGAAGCGCAGCTGCGGCACCAGCTCGAGCAGCGGGGCCTGTGCATCCTCTCGATGCGGCCGCGCCGCGCGCTGTCGGCCGTGGCGCCGCGCTTTCGCTCGCGCCGGCGGGTGCCATCGCGCGTGTTCCTGGTCTTCAACCTGGTGGTGGCGCCGCTGCTGAAGGCCGGGTTGCCGCTGGTGCTGTCGCTCGACATCCGGCGCCACCGCATCGTGCACCCGCTGTTCCGGGCGGTGCTCGACGACGTGTACGAGCGGGTGCGGGCGGGTGCGGCGCTGTCGGAGGCGTTCGCCGCCCACGGGCCGCTGTTTCCCACCGTCTACACGGCGTCGCTGATGGCGGGGGAGACGAGCGGTTCGCTCGAGCAGGTGCTGCGCCGGTACGTCGCGTACGTCAAGGTCGTCTCGGGGGTCAAGCGCCGGACGGTCTCGGCTCTGATCTACCCGGCGATTCTGCTGGCACTCGCGCTGGCGATCGTCTCGATCATCGTGCTGAGGGTCGTGCCGGCGTTCGCCGACTTCTACGGGACCTTCGACGCCGAGCTGCCGCTCGTCACGCGGCTCATTGTCTCGTTCTCCTCGTTCCTGCGGTCCGAGGTGCTGCTGATCCTGCTCGGGCTGGCGGCGCTGGTGGCCGGCGGGGCCGCCTGGCTGCGCCGGCCGGGACAGCGCGAGAGGCTGGACGCGCTGCTGCTGCGCCTGCCGGCACTCGGCCCGACCGCCCGGAAGTTCGCGACGTCACAACTGGCGCGCACCCTCGGCACGCTGCTCGGCGGGGGCATCCCGCTGGTCAACTCGATCGAGATTGCCGCCCGGTCGGTCGGGAACCGAGCGATGGCCGCGGCCATGGAGGTGGTGGGGCAGCGCGTGCGCGAGGGAGAATCGTTCGCGGGGGCCCTGGCAGCGCGGGGCGTGTTCCCCGACGTGGCCGTGAAGATGGCCGAGGTGGGCGAAGCCACCGGCGCGCTGCAGGAGATGTTGAACAGCCTCGCCGACTTCTACGACGAGGAGATCGAGACCGACCTCGGGCGTTTCGTCACGCTGGTCGAGCCGGCGCTGCTGGTGCTGATGGGCGTGGTCATCGCGGGCCTGCTGCTCGCGTTGTACATGCCGCTGTTCCAGCTGTCGTCGGTGGTGTCGCGGTGAGGATCGGGGTGTCAGGGAGTGGCCTTGGATAGGACGGAGACGCGAGTGGACTCACGGGGCCCGGGACACGGGCAGGCAGCCGGCGAAACGGCGGTGGGGAGCGGGGCGGTCGCGGCGGGCCTGTACGCGGGCGGCGCCGAGGCGACCCCCGAGGACCGGAACGAGGAGCTGGCGCGCGCGCGGCGGCTGGCCGAGCGCTACGGCATGGAGCTGGTGGACCTGGAGGAGTTCCAGATCGACCACGACCTGTTCCGGGCGATCCCCGCGGACCTGATGCTCCGCTACGGGTTCGTGCCGCATCACCGCGAGGGGCGGACGCTGGTGGTGGTGGTCTCCGACCCGAGCGACCTGCCGATGATCGACGAGCTGAGCGTGCTGCTCGGCGCGCCGCTCCGCGTGACGGTCGGGGTCCCCTCGGCCATCCAGTCGATCCTCAAGAAGAGCGAGAGCTCGCAGCGCGTCCTGGAGGAAGCCACCGAGAGCTTCCAGCTGCAGTTGCTGAAGGAGGAGGAGAACGGCGACGACAGCCTGACGGTCGAGAAGCTGACGAGCGATGCAAGCCCCGTCATCCGCCTGGTCGATTCGACGGTGTTCACGGCGATCCAGCGTCGCGCCTCCGACATCCACATCGAGACGCAGGACGACGCGGTCTACGTCAAGTACCGGATCGACGGCGTCCTGCAGCCGGCCATGCGGCCGATCGCCAAGCAGTTCCACGGCGCGATCATCTCCCGCATCAAGGTGATGGCCGAGCTCGACATCGCCGAGAAGCGCGTCCCGCAGGACGGCCGCTTCAAGCTTCGCGTGCCCGGCAAGACGATCGACTTCCGCGTCTCGATCATGCCGAGCGTCCACGGCGAGGACGCGGTGATCCGCATTCTCGACAAGGAGTCGATCAGCGAGCAGTTCTCCGAGCTGCGCCTCGACATCCTCGGCTTCCCCGAGTCGGAGCTGAAGCGGTTCCGCAAGTACATCGCCGAGCCGTACGGCATGGTCCTGGTCACCGGCCCGACCGGCAGCGGCAAGACGACGACGCTCTACGCCGCGCTGTCGGAAATCAAGTCGCCCGAGGACAAGATCATCACGATCGAGGACCCGGTCGAGTACCAGCTGCGCGGCATCACGCAGATCCCGATCAACGAGAAGAAGGGGCTGACCTTCGCCCGGGGCCTGCGCTCGATCCTCCGCCACGATCCGGACAAGATCATGGTCGGCGAGATCCGCGACCCCGAGACGGCGCAGATCGCCATCCAGTCGGCGCTGACCGGCCACCTGGTGTTCACCACCGTCCACGCCAACAACGTGCTCGACGTGCTTGGCCGCTTCCTGAACATGGGCGTCGAGCCGTACCAGTTCGTCTCGGCGCTCAACTGCGTGCTGGCGCAGCGGCTGGTCCGCACGATCTGCACGCACTGCAAGCGCCCCGCGAAGGTGACCCGGGCGATGCTCGAGGAGTCGGGCCTCGACCCCGCGCTCGAGCACACCCACGTGTTCTACGAGGGCAAGGGGTGTATCGAGTGCGGCGGGACCGGCTACAAGGGGCGGCAGGCGATCTGCGAGCTGCTCGACCTCTCGGACCGGATCCGCGAGATGATCCTGGCCGCGCGCCCGACCTCGGAGATCAAGAAGGCGGCCCGCGAGGAGGGGATGCGCTTCCTCCGCGAGTGTGCCGTCGAGCGGGTCATGCAGGGCGTCACCACGCTGCGCGAGATTAACAAGGTGACATTCGTCGAATGAGCCCGTCGTTCCTCTCCCAAGCCGCGCCGTCGGTGGCCGTCGAGATCGGTCCGGCGGCGGTGTCGGGCCTCGCGCTCGCGCGCCACGGCCGGCCCGGGCTCGTCGCCGGGCACGCCGTCGAGCCCCTCGCGCCGGGCGTCGTCTCGCCCTCGCTGACCTCGTCCAACGTGTCCGACCCCGGGGCGCTGGCGCGCGCCGTCGCGGCCGTGCTCGACCGGCTCGGAACGCGGCCCCGCTTCGTGTCGCTGATCGTGCCCGACAACGCGGCCAAGGTGTCGATCGTGCGGCTCGAGAAGGTGCCGTCCCGCGCGGACGACCTCGATCAGTTGATCCGCTGGCACGTCCGCAAGGCGGCCCCGTTCCGCCTCGAGGACGCGCAGGTGACCTGGTCGCCCGGCGCGGCCTTCCCCGACGGCGGCCGCGAGTACCTCGTGGCGCTCGCCCGCCGCGACATCGTCCGCGAGTACGAGGCGGCCTGCGAGGCGGCCGGGACGGTGGCGGGCGTCGTCGATCTCGCCACCTTCGGCCTGGTGAACGCCGTGCTCGCCTCCGGCCTGCCCGAGCAGGGCGACTGGCTGCTGGTGCACGTGACACCGGGCTACGGCAGCATCGGGATCCTCCGCGGCCGGGATTTGATATTCTTCCGGAACCGAGCCGAAGGCACCGACGAGACGCTGGCTGACCTGGTGCACCAGACGGCGATGTACTACGAGGATCGCCTTGGCGGGACCGCCGGGCTCGCCCGCGTCCTGCTCGCGGCCAGCGGGCCCGCCCGGGCCGACGGCCCCTGGGCGCTCGACGTCGTCCGCCGCCAGGTGGAGGAGCGGCTGCGGGTGAAGACTCAGACCTTCGACCCGGCGGGGGTCGTGCGGTTCACCGATCGGATCGCGCCCGACCGCGACCTGCTCCAGGCCGTGACGCCCCTGCTCGGCGTGCTGGCCCGCGGGGCCCGCGAGTGAGGCCGCCATGCTGAGGACCAACCTCGCGACTCGCCCGTTCTACGACGTGCGGCGCGTTCACGCCGTCCTCGCCGCCGCCGCCATCCTGCTGGCCGCCTTCACCGTGTTCAACGCGTGGCAGCTCTTCTCGCTCACGCGCCGCGACGCGTCGCTGGCCGCCGCCATCCGGCAGTCGGACGCGACGGCGGCCCGCCTGCGGCAGGACGCCGCCCGCGCGCGCGCCGGCATCGACCGCGAGCGCCTGGCGGCGGTGCTCGAGGCGTCGCGCGAGGCGAACGCGCTGATCGACCGCCGCGTCTTCTCCTGGACCGGGCTGCTCAACCAGCTCGAGACCACGCTGCCCGCCGGCATGCGGATCCGGTCCATCCGGCCCGTGAGCGGAGAGGTCATGCGCATCGAGCTGGTGGCGCGCGCCCGCCGCGCCGAGGACGTCGAGGCGTTCGTCGAGAACCTGGAGGGGACCGGCGCCTTCCACGACGTGTTCACCCGATCGGAGAACGCGCAGGAGGACGGGACGATCGAGGTGCTGCTCGAGGGACGGTACACGAGCCCCGTCCCTTCCGCCCGTGAAGGGCAGTCAGGCGGGCGGTGATGGCGGGGACGAGCGTGATCCACCGCGTGCTGAGGGAAGAGCGCCGGCCGATCGTCGCGCTGGCGGTGGCGTTCGCGCTGAACCTCGCGCTCTACGGGCTGGCGGTGCGCCCCATGTCGCAGCGGGTGACCGACGCCGACGCCCGTGCGGCCGCCGCCGAGCAGTCGCGCCGCGCGGCCGCCGCCGAGTTCTCTTCGGTGCGCGCCGTTGCCGCCGGCAAGGAGCAGGCCGAGCGCGAGCTGAAAGTGTTCTACGAGCAGGTGCTGCCGACCAGCCTCTCCAACGCCCAGCGCGCGACCTACGTGAGCCTGGCCCAGCTCGCGCGCGAGAGCAACCTGCGGCTCTCGAACCGCGTGGCCTCGGCCGAGCCCGCAGTCCGTGCCTCCCTCGACCGCCTGGCCATCTCGATCGCCCTCGAGGGCAACTACCAGGACATCCGGCACTTCATCCACCGCCTCGAGACTGGGGCGCCGTTCCTGGTCATCGACGACCTCCGGCTCGACGGTGGCACGTCGGGGGAGACCTTGCGCCTTTCGCTCACGCTCTCCACTTACTACCGGGCGGCACGCGATGGCAGGTAAGGTCCCGCGACGCCAGGTCGTGGTGCTCACGAGCCTGCTGGTGGTGCTCGCGGCCATCCTGGCGTACCAGTTCCGGTGGAGCGGCGGTGCTGGCGTCCCGCGCGGGCCCGGAGCGAGGCCGGCCGCGCGGGGGACGGCGGCCGCGCCGATCGGCGAGGTCCCCGACGTCCGCCTGGAGGCGCTCGAGGCCGAGCGTCCAGCCCTGGTGGAG
>JARKSS010000046.1 GCA_029974175.1 Vicinamibacterales bacterium | reverse complement strand
GCCCGCCGACATGTTCAAGGCCGCCGAGGGACGATGGGGCACCCGCGAGATCGAGATCCTCGACGTCGCGCTGGTCGGCTCCGACGGCGAGCGCCGCCACGTCTTCCAGTCGGGCGAGCCGGCCGCGCTGCGCGTGTCGGTCCGCGCGCTCCAGAGGGTTGACGACTTCGCCTTCGGCGTCGGCATCTTCAACGCCGAGGGCGCCTGCGTCTACGGCACCAACACCGACATCGAGGAGTACCGATCCGAGCGCCTCGAGGGCGAGGCCGAGGTCGTCTTCCACATCGACAGCCTCGACCTGGTGGAAGGCACCTACAAGCTCGACGTCGCCGCCCACCGCCGGAGCGGCGCCCCCTACGACTATCACCGCTCGCTCTACACCTTCCGCGTGAAGTCGCGCGTGAAGGACGTGGGGATCTACCGGCCGAGGCACCGCTGGGAGTTCAGGGGCGACGGGCTGGAAATGCGGGTTCGACGCCCAGGGCGAGAAGAGTGATGGTGCTCTCCAGGGAGGAAGCTGTCCGCTGGGCCGAGGGCGTGCGCGCCGCCGGCAAGACCCTCGTCTTCACCAACGGCGTCTTCGATCTCCTCCACCCGGGCCACGTGCGCTACCTCGCCGAGGCCCGCCGCCAGGGCGACGCCCTGATCGTCGCCGTCAACTCCGACCGCTCCGTCCGCGCCATCAAGGGACCCGCGCGCCCGATCCACCCCGAGGGCGAGCGCGCCGAGGTGCTCGCCGCGCTGGCCTCGGTGGACGCCGTCGTCATCTTCGACGAGGACGACCCGCACGCCATCATCTCAGCCCTGCAGCCCGACGTCCTCGTGAAGGGCGCCGACTGGGCCGAGGACCGCATCATCGGCCGCGACGTCGTCGAGGCCCGCGGCGGCCGCGTCGTCCGCATCGCGTTCGCCGAGGGCTACTCGACCACCTCCATCCTCGACCGGATCAAATCCCAGTAGAGCAGGCGTCCCCGCCTGCGGGACAAGCAGGCGTCCCCGCCTGCGGAACAAGCAGGCGTCCCCGCCTGCGGAACAGGCAGGCGTCCCCGCCTGCGGGACAGGCAGGCGTCCCCTGGCACGCCGTAGCCGCTCTTCGGCGAAGGCGGCACCCTGCGCTTGTCTCGCCGAAGCCGTTCTTTGGCGAAGGCGGCTGTTGACGCATGAATGGCTGAGGTTCATACTGCCGCAGCGCGTCACCTTCCGGTCATCTTCCGGGCTTAGAGCAGTACCGTGTCAACCCTTCGACAGCGGAGTCGTCCCCGCCGCGAACAGCGGAGGATTTCTCTATGAAACACCCAGCGCGCGTCGTGGCGGCCGGTCTGGGCCTGCTGGCCGCCGCCTGCTTCACGGTTGCCGTGCAATCGCAGGAGCGCCCGGGGCGGCGCTCCCTCAGCGCGACTGACTTCCGCGAGCTCCGGGGCATGGACCGCGCGCTCGTGCAGCTGGAGCGCAGCGGCGAGCTGCAGCTGCGGAAGCGGCAGGTCGACACGATGATCCCGGGCCGCGTGCACGAGCGCCTCGACCAGTTCCACCAGGGCGTCCCGGTGTTCGGTGCCGACCTCGTGCGCCAGGTCGAGTCGGGGACGACGGTTTCAGTGTTCGGCACCATCGAGCGCGGCATCGGCATCGACACGACCCCTGCGATCGGTCCCGGCGCGGCGATCGCCGTCTTCGAGCGCGAGACCGGCCACAAGGCCTCGCCGTCGCTGACGCCGAAGCTCTTCGTGCTCCCCAAGGACGACGGCACCTTCGCGCTGGCCTGGCGCGTGTCGCAGTACACGAAGTTCTCGGCGCCGGTGCTGTTCGTGAATGCCGCGAACGGCCAGGTGGAGCTGCGCTACGACAACCTGCAGCGGCAGTCGCCGGCGATCGGCAGCGGGACGGGGGTGCTCGGCGACCGGAAGAAGATCAGCGCGTCGCTTCGAAACGGTGTGTACGTCGCGTACGACGAGATGCGGCCGCCGCAGATCGCCACCTTCGATCTCGGCGGCGACCTCACGCGCGTGAACTGGCTCCTTCTAAGATGGCTCGACTGGTCGTGGGGCGACGTGGCGAGCGACACCGACAACGTGTGGGACGATGGCGCGGTGGTGGACGCCCACACGTACATGGGCCTCACCTACGACTACTACTACAAGCGATTCGGGCGGAAGGGCTTCGACGACCACGAGGCCCCGATCCGCGTGATCGTGCACGGGGTGACACGCACGGCCGGCCTTCAGCTTCCTCGCGACGACTTCTATACATACGCGGTCAACGCGTTCTGGCTCTCCGACTGCGGCCGCGACGGGCGCGGGTGCTTCTACTTCGGGGACGGCCTGCCTTCCGGCTATCACCTCATCGACGGCGGGCAGTACTACGACTACCTGGCGGGCGCGCTCGACGTCGTCGCGCACGAGGCCACCCACGCGCTCACCACGTACTCCTGCAACCTGATCTACAGGAACGAGGCGGGGGCGCTGAACGAGGCCTTCTCCGACATCCTCGCCACGGGGGCCGAGTTCTACTACCAGCCCGAGAAGGCCGACTACCTGATCGGCGAGGACGTCGTGCGGCCCGTCCTCGCCGGCGCGCGGGCGGGGATGCGCTCGCTGGCCGACCCCCGCTCCTTCGGCGATCCCGACCACTATTCGCGCCGCTACCTCGGAAGCCAGGACAACGGCGGCGTGCACATCAACTCCCTCATCGCCGGTCATGCCTTCTACCTGGCGATCGAGGGCGGCACCAACCGCACCTCCGGCAAGCGTGTCGAGGGCGTCGGGGGCGCCAACCGCGAGCAGATCGAAAAGGTCTTCTACCGCGCGTTCGCCTATTACCTGACGAGCAATGCCACGTTCCACTCGGCCCGCGTGGCCACCATCCGCGCGGCCCAGGAGCTTTACGGGCCGGCGAGCGCCGCCGCACGGGCCGTCACCCAGGCCTGGGACGCCGTGGGCGTGTCCTAAGGAGCGATGTCATGCGCAGCCGATCAATCTTCGCCGTGATCGTTCTTGCATCGCTCCTCGCGGGCGCCGCCCCGGCCGCCGGCCAGGACGTGGCCCGCTACGGCCCGGCGCACATTGCGCAAGCGGCGCCGTTCTACCTCTATCCCGACGAGTCGAAGAAGCCGCTCGAGGCGTTGAAGCCGGGAACCAAGGTGACGGTGGTGGAAATCGAGGGCGACTGGCTGCTGGTGGAATACGAGGACCCGAGCCACGGCGTGCGGCAAGGCTACGTCAAGTCGCGCATGGTGAAGCCGGGCCCGGCGCCGGCCTCCAAGGCCTCTCCGTCGGCCTCCAAGTCGGCCTCCGGGCAGGCGCCGAAGTCCGCAGCGCCGGCGGCAACCAAGGGCACGGCTCCCTCTCCGACTTCGGCGACCGGGCGACCAGGGCAGGCCACGGCCGCGAAGAAGCCGGCGGCGCCAACGCGCGGCAACTGGTGGGGCGACCGTGCCCTCGTCGCGGTTGGCGGAGCTTACCAAACCCGCGGGTCGTCGTTCTCCGAGACCTACTCGCACGACCAGTACGTCGAGCGCGCGACCATCGCCACGAGTTACCCGGCGAAGGAAGCGCCTGGCTTCCACGGGTCGGTGCTCGTCCGCGTGTGGAAGGGCCTGGCCGGCGGCGTGGCGCTGACGCGAACGAGCCACTCCACCACCGGCAGCATCAACGGGACGATCCCGCACCCCTTCTACTTCGATCGGATGCGCGCGGTGACGGCCAGCGCCCCGGTTTCGCACGGCGAGACGGCCGTTCACGCGCAGGTGGCGTGGGTCGTGCCGGTTGGCAAGAGCATGCTGCTCTCGCTATCGGGCGGGCCGTCGTACTTCAGCGTCTCCCAGTCGCTGGTGGAGAGCGCGCCCTTCACCGAGTCGTATCCGTACGACTCGGCAGCTCTCTCGACGCCGGTGGTCACCGAGCCCTCGCAGTCGGCCGTCGGGTTCAACGTCGGCGCCGACTTCGGCTGGTTCTTCACCCGGACGATTGGCGTCGGCGCCGGCGTGCGCTACGCCCGCGCGCGCATCGAGTACCCGCTGCACGACGCCACCGTCGGCATCGACGCCGGCGGGGCGCAGGCGGTGGTGGGGCTCCGGGTGCGCGTGCCGCCGGGCGCGCCGAAGAAGGCCGCGCCGCCGAAGCCCTCGTCTCCGCCCAAGCGGGACTGAGGCGCGAGGAGCCGCAGGCCATTCGCTCCGAAAACCGGGTTCCGCAGGCCGGCAAAACGCCCCTCGGCTTACCGTCCGTCCGAACGCGCCTGGGGACCCCCAGCCCCAGGCCTGTCCGCAGGCCTGCGGTGCGTTTTGTCCGCACCTGAACGGCCTGCTCCACACGGTTTTCTCCGCGAACGGCCCGCGGCTCCACCTGAACGCAGAACTCCCAAGCTGTGTCCTTTACACCCGAGCACTCCCGCGTGAGATCCCCCGGTTGAGCACCTCCCTGCGCGCGGGCACACCTTCTGCAGGACGTGGGCCTTTGGGTCCGTTACTGAGAAGGGAAGTGCCAATGCCGTTTCACTCGCTCAAGGATTTGTACGTCGACGAGCTTCGCGACCTCTACGACGCCGAGCGTCAGATCATCGCGGCGATGCCGAAGATGATCCAGGCCGCCTCGTCTTCCGATCTCCGCCAGGCGTTCCAGCATCACCTCGGCGAAACCAGGATCCAGGTCGAGCGGCTCGACCTCATCTTCAAGAACCTCGGCGTCGAGCCGAAGGGCCGCCACTGCAAGGGCATGGAGGGCATCCTCGCCGAGGCCAACGAGATCGTCTCCGAGGGTGGCGCGCCCGACGTCGCCGACGCGGCGCTGATCTCGGCCGCCCAGCGCGTCGAGCACTACGAGATTTCCTCTTACGGTTCGGCCCGCACGTTTGCCGACCGCCTCGAAGACCGGTATGCGGGCGATCTGCTGCAGAAGACCCTCGACGAGGAGGGGCGCACCGACAAGGCGCTGACGAGCCTGGCCGAGACCGGCATCAACCAGAAGGCGGCCGAGGGGAAGGAGATCCGCGGTTCGCACCTCGGCTACGTCAGCGTGAACGAGTACAGCTACGGTCCCGCGCCCGGGGCGTTCGCCGACGTGCGGATGTCGGGTGCGGGCAGCGACGACCTCGGCACGCTGGACGGGTTCGTCGTCGACCGCAACACCGGCCGCCCGTACTACCTCGTGGTGGACGCGGGCAACTGGTTCGTCGGCCGGCGCTACCTCGTCCCGGTGGGGAAGGCGCGCTTCGACCAGACCGGCAGGTCGATGCGGCTCGACATCGACAAGGACACCGTGAAGAAGTACCCGAAGTTCGAGTCGGAGTGGTTCGACTACGACGAGGCGCGCCGCCGCGAGTACGAGGGCCGCTTGATCAGGGCGTTCTCCACCTCGCCGGCGCCGGGCGTGGCGGGCGGCTTCGACTACGAGACGATCCCCGAGTTCCGGCAGCCCGAGTGGTGGAGGCCGGGCGACACGCGCGGGTACCCGTCGGGCGAGCGGCACCGCGACTACCCGGGCGAGCGGCCGATCTCCGAGCGCACGGCCGCGCGCGAGCGGCGGCCCGACATCGAGCGGCCGGCCGCCGAACGCAGCGGCTCGACCGGCAGCGAGGGCCGCAGCACGATCGACGAGCCGCGCCGCGGCGGCCGCGACCAGAAGTGGTGAGGAGGTTCGCCTGGAGGTAGTGGCCCGCAACCGCGATCGGGATCCGGGGCCTGTCGGGGCAGCGACACCGTTTTGTCCGGCCGGGCACCTCGACGCGCGGGCGAAGGTCGCCGGCCGGCATCAGCCGGCCGGACTCCCTGACGACTCCCGCTTGCGAGGCTGCCCGGCTCGGCCAAAAGGTGTCTGGCTG
>JARKSS010000038.1 GCA_029974175.1 Vicinamibacterales bacterium | reverse complement strand
TCTTGTACTTCTTCCCGCTGCCGCAGGGACAAGGATCGTTGCGGCCGGCGGCGGGGCGCGCCGCACCCGGGCCCGCACCCGGCGCGGCAAGCCACCCAACCCTCGGGTCGGCGCCGCGCTCGTCGAGCGCGCGGCGCACGGCCCAGGGCAGCACGTGCGCGAAGAATGCCTTGAAGGCGGGGCACAGGTAGTTCAGGCCCGGCTCCCCATCGTCGGCCTGGATGAACCGGTCCTTGGGACACCCTCCGTTGCACAGGGGGAGCAGGTCGCATGCGCGGCATTGGCGGGGGAGGGTGGAGCGCTTCGACTCGCCGAAGGCGACGAGCGCGGGGCTCTCGAGCAACGCCTCCAGCCGAGTCTCGCGCAGGCTGCCGACGCGGTGCGCCTCGTCTGCGAAGTGATCGCAGACGTAGACGCCGCCGTCGCGCTCGAGCACCGGGACGTCGCCGCAGGCCGGCCGGAACACGCACAGGCCGTGCTCGAGCCCTCGCGCCGGCCGCGAGGCCTCGTCGAAGAGCTGCACCTGGATCCTCGCCTCGTCGCGGCCGGCCCACTCGTCGAACACTTCGCAGAGGAAGCGGCCATAGGCTTCCGGCCGCACCGACTCGGCCGTCACGCCGCCCGGCAAGCGAGGGTCGGGCCGCACGACCGGCAGGAAGCCAATGGCACGCGCGTCGATCTTCTTCAGGAAGCGGTACACGCGGAGCGGGTGGCCGACATTCCCGGCGTGCACCACGCAGAGGATCTCGGTGGGCACCCCGTGATGCGAAAGGCGGTCGAAGGCCCGGAGAACGGCCGCGTGGCTGCCTTTCCCGCCGCGGTTCGTCCTGTAGCAGTCGTGCAGGTCGACGGGTCCGTCCAGGCTCAAGCCCACACGAAAGCCGTTCCGCGAGAAGAAGGTCGCCCAGCCGTCGTCCACGAGAACGCCGTTGGTCTGGATGCCGTTGACGGCGCGCTGTCCGGGCCTGACATGGCGGGCCTGCAGGGCGACGACGGTTTCGAAGAACTCGAGGCCGAGGAGCGTCGGCTCGCCGCCGTGCCAGGAGAAGAGGACGTCGCTCGCCGGCGCAGCCGCGAGGTGTTGCGCGACATAGGCCTCGAGCAGGTCGCCCGGCATGCACGCCGCCACCTGCGATTCGCCCCCGGTCTCGCGGTAGTAGCAGTAGCTGCACGCCAGGTTGCAGGCAGCGCCGGCCGGCTTGACGAAGAGTTGGAACGGACGGGAAACCACCGGGGCATAATACCCGCACATCATGCAGGAGGGAGCCGTGAAGCAGGATCTCATGGATCGGCGCATCTTCTTCGGGCGGCTCGCGCAGGTCACGGGCGGGGCGGCGGCGATGACGCTGCTGCCCGAGCTGGCGGCCGCCCAGGGTGGCGCGGCACCCCAGTCGACAGGCCCAATCGTTCCCGAGAACGATCCGGCGCTGGAGACCGCGACGATCGAGTACGACGGGGGTGACGCGAAGGTGTCGGCCTACCTGGCCCGCCTGAGGGGCGGAGGGAAGCGCCCCGCCGTGCTCGTCATCCACGAGAACCGCGGCTTGACGCCGCACATCCGGGACGTGGCGCGCCGCTTCGGCAAGGAGGGGTTCCTCGCGCTCGCGCCCGACATGCTGTCGCCGATCGGTGGAACGCCGGCCGACCAGCAGCAGGCGGTGAAGCTGATCGGGACGCTCGAGCAGGACAAGACGGTCGCCCGCCTGGCGGCCGCGGTGCGGTTCCTGGCCGCGCACTCCGAATCGACCGGCAAGGTCGGCGTGGTCGGCTTCTGCTGGGGCGGCGCCATGACGAACCGCGTGATGGCCTCCGGCGCCGGCGCTCACGCCGGGGTCCCCTACTACGGCAGCGTGCTGCCCGATGATCAAGTGCCGAAGATCAGCGGCCCTCTGCTGCTCCACTACGCCGGTGACGACGCCCGGATCAACGCCGGCATCCCGGGCTTCGAGGCGGCGCTGAAGGCGAACAACAAGCCGTACGAGATACACATCTACGAGGGGGCGCAGCACGCCTTCAACAACGACTCGAATCCGGCCCGCTACAACAAGGAGGCGGCCACGCTTGCGTGGAGGCGGACGGTGGAGTTCTTCAGGAAGCAGTTGAAATAGGGCTGGACGCTTCTCGTGCAGGTGGTGCAGGAGGTGCTGGGGGGTGCAGGAGGTGCTGGTGCCGGGGTGCAGCAGGTGCCAGTGGGGCACGAGGTGCTAGTGGTGCCGGGCTTGCCCGCCGGAGCTGCTATGCCACGCTGACCGCGCCTTCGGCGCGTTCGGCCTGAGTGGATCTGAGCAGTCTCCCCAGCACCTCCGCGACTTCCCACACGTGCGGCGGCTGCACCAGTTCACGACGAAGTGCGCCGGTGCCGTGCACCTCGTGCACCTCGACGACGGCGGCGTGCCGCCCCCAACCGAGATCGGGAGCGCCCGTGACGCCGGCGCCGCGGATCACATGCAGGGGGCCATTGAACCGGCGCGGTCGGTAGCGGCGCTCCGACCGCTCCGTCATCGTGTTGAGATAGGTCGGCCGCCACGAGACGGGGACGCGTCCGCCCACGGCCAGGCT
>JARKSS010000036.1 GCA_029974175.1 Vicinamibacterales bacterium | reverse complement strand
GCCGAGAGTGCTGCGCCTGCACCCCCGGCACCCGCACCTTTGGCACCACCAGCACTAGCACCCCCTGCACCACCAGCACCAGCACCCCCTGCACCACCAGCACCAGCACCCGCGGCACCTTCTGCACTTCCTGCACCACCTGCACGATCTCGCGGGTACTCAAAAACTCAGTAACAGCTGCCAGATGTAGTCGTTCCCGAGCACGTCCACTTCCTCCCACACCCGGCGCACGAGGTCGGCGTCCCCGGTGATCGGGGGCAGTTCTTTCAGCTTCTCCTCCCACGGGATGCAGACGCCGGGACCGACGCGCGGCTTGGGCCAGCCCGCCAGCCCGCGCACGGCCTCGCGGTCGGCGACCGAGGCGGGAAGGTCGCACGGCGGCGTGGCGGTGGGCTCGGGTGCGCCGCGGTAAACCCCGAACTCGCGGGCGGTGTCGGTCAGCACCCGCAGGTTCTCGACGCTCGTGTCGTTCTGCATGATGGCGCCGGCGTCGAGGATGTAGCCGCCCCCCTCCCCCGCCTCCGCGATCACGCGCCGGACGAAGTCGCGGACCTCGCCCGGCTTGCCGAAGCTGAGAAGGGTGTTCGGCACGCCGCCGCTGATCGCGAACCGGTCGCCGATCTTCCGCTTCACCTCGAACACATCGTCACGGTCGCAGTGGAAGACGATGCTGCGGGCGGGCAGTTCGCGGAACGCCTCGAGGTGTGCAGCCCACTTGCCCTCGGCGTAGAAGAGCGTCTGGTGGCCCTGCTTCCAGAACTCCTCGATGATCGGCCGCAGCGTCGGCCAGTTGTGCGAGGCGAACTGCTTCGGCGAGAAGAACGGCACGCAGCCGCGGTGCATCCAGAAGCCGATCGGCACGAGGCGCGCGGGGTCGGCGGTGGCGAGGCCGACCCGGCACAGGTGGGGCGCGAGCGCCTCGCAGGCCGCGAGCACCTTCGCCGGCTGCCTCGCCATGTCGTCCACCAGGCCAAGGTAGCCGCGCAGCTTGTCGGCGAGGATGTCGAAGGGCGCCTTGAAGATGCCGGCGATGGCCGAGGGCATGCCGCACTCGAGGCGCAGCCGCTCGAGCTGCGGGCCGAAGGCCTGGAAGTACTGCGTCATCGCCATCGCGCTCTTCACCAGGGCGAGGGTGCCGCGGTAGCTGGCGGGCGTGCCGGGGGCGGCCACGTCGGCCGAGACCCGGGGCAGCCAGGTGTTGAAGAGGAACGCGGTCGGGTCGGCGATGAGCGCGTCGTACTCGTCGGCGCGCATGAAGGCCTGGTCGGGCCTCGGCTCGAGGTAGCTGAAGCCGACCTCGAGCGGCACCTCGATCCCCGGGATCCCGTAGTAGCGCAGCCCCGCCGCCTGGGTGAGGCCGGTCCAGACGTACACCATGTTCGCGACCACCGCGTCCCAGTCGAAGTCGCGCGCGCAGCGCGCGGCGGCCTCGAAGGCCTTCCGGTAGTCGTGTGCCACGTCCTGGCACGTCATGCCCGCGTAGCGGGCGGTGAACTCGGCCACGAACGGGCGGATGGGGACGCGGTCGGGCACTTCGTTGCGCATCGCCGTGACGTAGCGGGCGAGGCGCGCCTGGTAGAGAGCTTCGTGGTCCATGTCGGCAACAGGAGCATACACCGAAGCCCATTTCCCCTGCGCCCGCCGCAGTGACTCGCAAGGTCGTCGGGGCGGGTCCTGTCCGGGTCTCGACCAGCGGGTGGCGCCGGTCGGGGGACCCCCGGCGCGCCCGGAGCGCGTCCCCCGTTGGAGTGTCTTTCGCGCGAGGACGCGACGGGGGTGACCGGCGACAGGACCCGCTGGCCGCAGGCGCCACGGACGTGACGTAGCCATCCGCCGCACGACCAGACATCCCCGGCGAGTCGAGGAGGCCGATTGCGGCTCCCAGTGGCGCTCGAGCGTAGAGAGTTCGGCTATCCTCTTGCCATGTTCATCCTGCGCACGATTGCCGCGGCGAGCCTTCTCTTCCTCCTTGCGGGCCAGGCGGCGCCGCCCGACCCCGGGCTGCGGCTCTGGTACGACAAGCCTGCCGTCGCCTTCGAAGAGTCGCTGCCGCTCGGGAACGGGCGGATTGGCGCGTCGGTGTTCGGCGGCGTTGCGACCGAGCGGGTGATGCTGAACGAGTCCACGTTGTGGGCGGGCGGACCCGTCAACCCCGAGGTCAATCCCGATGCGAGGGCCTGGCTGCCGAAGGTGCGCGAGGCGCTGTTCAAGGGCGACTACAAGCTGGCCGACCAGCTGACCCGCAAGCTGCAGGGGAAGTTCTCGGCGTCGTACGCGCCGCTCGGCGACCTTCACATCGAGACGCCCGAGGCGCGCATCGCCGGGGCTGCCGAATTCCGCCGCCAGCTCGATCTCGACGCCGCCACCGCCCGGACGTCGTTCACCGTGTCGGGGACGTCCTTCGAGCGCGAGTACTTCGTCTCGCATCCCGATTGCATCCTGGTGATGCGTCTCACCGCCTCGTCGCCCGGCGCCCTCGAGTTCGCCGTGCGCGCCTCGAGCCAGCTGCGTCACGAGGCGCGCATCGCCGGGGACGGCGACCTGCTGCTGACGGGGCGCGCACCCGTCCGCGCCGAGCCGAACTACCGCGGCAACATGAAAGACCCCATCGCGTACGACGAGTCTCCGGCCCCGAAGGGCACGAGGTTCGCCGCCCGGGTTCGCGTGCTCGGCACCGATGGCAAGGTTGAACGCCGCGAGGGCCGGCTGGTGGTGACCGGCGCGAGCGAGGCGCTGCTGGCCGTGGCCGTCGAGACGAGCTTCGTCGCCTTCGACCGCGAACCCTCGCTCGGCCCCGACCCGTCGCGCACCACGGCCGCCCGCCTGGACGCTGTCCGCGGCCGCTCGTTCGAGAGCCTGCGCGACGCGCACCTTGCCGACCACCGCGCGCTGTTCCGCCGCGTCTCGCTCGACCTGTCGCCTGCGGGAGGCTCAGTGGGACAGGCGTCCTCGCCTGCCCCGGCATCGGTCGCAGTGGGACAGGCGTCCTCGCCTGTCGCATCGGCCCTGCCTACTGACGAACGGCTGCGCCAGTACGCCGCCGGCGCTCCGGATCCCGGTCTCGAGGCGCTGTACTTCCAGTTCGGGCGCTACCTGATGGTTGCCGGCTCGCGCCCCGGCGGCCCGCCGCTGAACCTGCAGGGCATCTGGAACCCGCACGTTCGCCCGCCGTGGAGCAGCAACTACACGATCAACATCAACACCGAGATGAACTACTGGCCGGCCGAGACCACCAACCTGGCCGAGTGCCACCAGCCGCTGCTGCGGTTCCTCTCCGGCCTGGCTGCCACGGGCGCGGTCACGGCGCGACACTTCTATGGCTGCGGCGGCTGGTGCGCCCACCACAACAGCGACGTCTGGGCCCTCAGCAACCCCGTCGGCGACCTCGGCCAGGGCAGCCCGGTCTGGGCGAACTGGCCGATGGGCGGGGCGTGGCTCAGCCTCCACCTGTGGGAGCACTACGCCTTCAACCGCGACACCAACTGGCTGCGCGCCACCGGCTACCCGCTCATGAAGGGTGCGGCCGAGTTCCTGATGGACTGGCTCGTCGAGGGGCCCGACGGCTTCCTGGTGACGGCCCCGTCCACCTCGCCCGAGAACCAGTACAAGACGCCTGACGGCTACGTCGGCGAGGTGTCGGTGATGACGACCGCAGACCTCGCGCTGACGCGAGGCCTGCTGCTGAAGGTTGAACAGGCCGCTTCCATCCTCGGCGACGACCCGGCGTTCCGCGACCGCGTGCGGAAGACGCTCGACCGCCTGCCCCCCTACAAGGTGGGGCGCCTCGGCAACCTCCAGGAGTGGTACCAGGACTGGGACGACCAGGACCCGCAGCACCGCCACGTCTCGCACCTGATCGGCCTCTTCCCCGACAACCAGATCACCACCTTCGACACGCCCGAGCTGGCGGCTGCCGTGAAGCGCTCGCTCGAGCTGCGGGGCGACGGCGGCACCGGCTGGAGCAAGGCGTGGAAGATTGCGCTCTGGGCGCGCCTGCTCGACGGGGATCACGCCTATCGCATGCTGCGCACACACCTGCGTTACGTGCAGCCGACCGGCGTCACGCAGTACGGCGGCGGCGGCGGCACGTACCCGAACCTCTTCGACGCCCACCCGCCGTTCCAGATCGACGGCAACTTCGGCGGCACCGCCGGCATCGCCGAGATGCTGCTCCAGAGCCACCGCGGCGAGATTCACCTGCTGCCCGCGCTCCCCTCGGCCTGGAAGACCGGCTCGGTGCGCGGCCTGCGCGCCCGCGGCGGCTACACGGTGGACATCGCGTGGAAGGACGGGGCCCTCGCCGAGGCCGCCATCCGCGCCGACCACGACGGCACCGTGCGCGTGCGGCACGGCGGGACGATCTCCGAACTGAAGATCAGGAAGGGGGAAACGGGGCGAATCACGGGCGACTAACGGGCGTTCTCGCGGCCCTCGCCGACAGCCTTTCGAGGCGGTGGCGCGCCATCCGGAGGTGCATGATCGGATACAGGTTCGCGAGCACCTGCGCAACGGTCACCCAGAACAGCGCGCCCCAGGTGCCCGCGAGAACCAGCCGCACCATGTAGGGGACCACCAGGAACGCGGCCCAGAAGTGCGAGGCCTCGGCGGCCTCGAGCTGCGCGCTCAGCTCTCCGCTGTGCCTGGTCCGGCGATCCAGGTACACGTCCCTGTTCAGCAGCCGCAGGGGCGTGCGTCGCAGCAGCGCGCCGAACGCCGCGACGCCCAGCGCCCGGTAGGCGCGGCCCCGCGCCTCCCAGTCGCGGATGCCCCTGAGCGCGCGCGGCATCCGGATGCGCACCACCTCCTTCGCCACGCTCATCAGGCCAAGGAAGCAGATCATCGCCGCGACGACGAACCAGGGCGACGTCGCGATGCCGGGATCGGCCCGCCGCAGCAGCAGGAACGTCACGCCATACGCGGCAGCGACGCCCCAGAACCGCAGCCACCTTCCGGTTGAGCCCATCCGCCGCTTCTTCGCCGGCTTCATCCGCGCCCTGCAGCCGGCGCAGGATCCCCCGGCCGGTCCTGGAGCGATTCGATCGCCCGCGCTATCCGCTCCAGGGCCTCGAGCAGCGTCGCCCGCGGACAGCCGAGGTTGATTCGCTCGAAGCCCTCCGTCTCCCGGCCGAACATCGATCCGCTGTCGAAATACACCCGCGCCGACCGAAGGAAGAAGTCGTCGAGCGCGCCCTGGTCCATCCCGAGGGAGCGGCAGTCGATCAGGGCGAGGTAGGTGCCCTCGGGCCGGACGAAGCGCAGCATCGGCAACCTCTCCGCCAGGAACCGCTCCACCAGGTTCACGTTCCCCTCGAGGTACTCCAGCAGGTCGTCCAGCCACTCGGCCCCGTGCCTGTATGCGGCTTCGAGCCCGACGTTGCCGAACAGGCTGGCGATGCCGAGCCCCGACGCGCGCAGCTGGCGTTCGTAGCGCGAAAGCAGCTTGGGGTTGCTCGCGACCACCAGCGAGGTGGCGAGGCCGGCGACGTTGAACGTCTGGCTCGGCGCGATGCAGGTGATCGTCCGGGCCGCCAGCTTCTCCGAGAGCGAGGCGAACGGCACGTGCCGGTGCCCGCGCAGCGCTAGGTCCATGTGGATCTCGTCGGCCAGCACCAGCAGGTCGCGGCGCTCGCAGACCTCGCCCAGCGCCTCCAGCTCGGCGGCGGTCCAGACCCGGCCCACCGGGTTGTGGGGGCTGCACAGGATGAGGAGGCGCGTCCGCTCGTCGAGCTTCGACTCGAGGCCGGCGAGGTCCATGACGTATCGCCCGCCGGCCCCGGCCGCCAGCGGGTTTCGCACCAGCCGCCGCCCGTTGTTCTCGACCGCCCAGAAGAACGGGTAATACACCGGCGGCTGGACGACCACGCCGTCGCCCGGCTCGGTGAACGCGTTGACGCACAGGCTGAGTGCAGGCACCACGCCGGGCGACCGGGCGAGCCACTTCCGCTCGACCTTCCACCCGTGCCGCCTGTCGAGCCAGTCGATCGCGGCCTGCCAGAAGGAATCGGGCGTGGACGCGTAGCCGTAGATGGGGTGGGCGGCGCGCGACCGCAGCGCCTCGGCCACCGCGGGCGGCGCCTCGAAGTCCATGTCGGCCACCCACATCGGGATGACGTCCTCGATCCCGAAGCATTGCTCGCAGTGATCCCACTTGAGCGACAGGGTGTTCCGGCGATCGACGATGCGGTCGAAGTCGTGGCGCATGCGAAAGAGGTTACATCACGGCAGCCTCTCGACCGTGCGAACCCTCCAGGTCCCTGGCCCGTCCAATCGTCCATGGCCACCCTCATCCACGACCTGCGCCTGGCGCTCCGCGGCCTGCGCCGCAGCCCGCTCTTCACCGCCGTGGCTGTCCTCTCCCTGGCCCTGGGAATCGGCGCCAACGCCGCGATCTTCCGGCTGATCGACCAGGTCCTGCTCAGGAAGCTGGCCGTCCGGGAGCCCGGCGAGCTGGTGATGCTGCACCAGGAAGGGCCCCACATGGGCAGCAACATGGGTTCGCGGGCACACTCGTACCCGCTCTACCGTGATTTCCAGCAGAAGGCCGAGCCGCTCTCGGAGGTGATCTGCCGGCGGCTGATGCCGGTCTCGGTCACCGTGGGCCAGCAGACCGAGCGGGTGGAGTCGGAGCTGGTCTCGGGCAACTACTTCACGATGCTGGGCGTCAGGCCCGCCGTCGGGCGGGTGTTCAGCTCACGGGAGGACGACCAGGTCTACCTGGGGCACCCGGTGGTCGTGCTGAGCCACGGCTACTGGGTGAGCCACTTCAACCGCGACCCGGGCGTCGTGGGGCGCAAGATCCGGGTGAACGACTACCCGATGACGATCGTCGGCGTGTCCGAGGAAGGGTTCACCGGCCTCGACCCATCGCGCTCGCCGCACCTGCGGGTGCCGATCCTGATGCAGCCGGTGATCATGCCGACGGTGACCTGGCTGCAGATGGAAAACCGCCGCTCGAGGTGGGTTCAGGTGTTCGGCCGGCTGAAGCCCGGCTACACGCTGGAGTCGGCGCGGGCGCCGCTCCAGGGGCTCTTCACGCAGATCCGCGCCTACGAGATGACGCTCGCCGCTGCGAAGGACTGGTCGGCGTACCACCGCGCCGAGTTCATGAAGGGGCGGCTGGTCGTGACGCCGGCGGCCGTCGGCTACTCGCCGCTGCGGAACGACTTCTCCAAGGCGCTGGTCGTCCTGATGTGCATGGTCGGCCTGGTGCTGCTGATTGCCTGCGCCAACGTGGCGAACCTGCTGATCGCCCGCGGCTTCTCGCGCCAGAAGGAGATTGCCGTGCGGCTGTCGCTCGGTTCGTCGCGCGCGCGCCTCGTCAGCCAGCTGCTCGTGGAGAGCCTGGTGCTGTCGACCGCGGGCGGCGTCGCGGGCCTCGCCCTCGCAGTCGGCCTGACGCGCGGCCTCCTCGCCCTGTTGCCGTCGCAAGGACAGCCGCTGTTGATTTCCCCGTACCCGGACTGGCGCCTGCTCGGGTTCACGCTGGCCCTGGCCACGGCCACGGGCCTGGTGTTCGGCCTCCTGCCGGCGCTCCGGGCCAGCCGCTGGGACCCCTGGACCACGCTGAAGGACACGGCGGGCGCTGTCGCAGGCACGCGGGGATCGGGGTTCCTCCGGAAGAGCCTCGTCGTGGCGCAGGTCGCCCTCAGCTTCCTGCTGCTGGCCGGCGCGGGCCTGTTCGTTCGCAGCCTGCAGAACCTGAAGGCCACCGAGACGGGCGTGGCCGTCGACAACCTGGTCGCGTTCGAGCTGTCGCCGGCGCTGAGCGGCTACGACGACGAGCGGGCCACGCGGTTCTACCGCGAGCTCCTCGACCGGCTGCGATCGGCGCCCGGGGTGCACTCGGCGGCCTTCGCGGCGGTGCCGATCCTCGCCGGCGACGAGTGGGACAGCTCGATGGCGGTCGAGGGACACACGGCCAAGGACGGCGAGGACATGCAGATGTGGATGAACATGATCTCGCCCGGCTACTTCAAGACGATGAAGGTGCCGATCCTCGAGGGGCGCGACTTCAGGCCAGACGATGCGGTGCCCTTCGAGCAGATCAAGACGGCGATCGTCAACAAGCGCTTCGCCGACCACTTCTTCCCGGGACGCAGCGCCGTCGGCAAGCGCATCGGCTGGGAAGACGGCCCCGACACGAAGCTGACGATCGAGATCGTCGGCGTTGCCGGCAACGCGTTGTACGAGGGGCCGCGCGAGGGGCTGCGCCGCCAGGTGTACATCCCGAACTGGGGGAAGGAGAGCGCGGTCTTCTACCTGCGCACGCTGACGCCGGCCGGCAGCGTGCACAGCCTGGTCCGCAACGAGGTGCGGCGCCTCGACGCCGGGATCCCGGTCTTCGGCATGAAGACCCTCGAGGCCCAGCTCGACGAGACGCTGCTCACCGACCGGCTGATCGCGATGCTGTCGGCGGGGTTCGGCCTGCTCGCCACACTCCTCGCCTCGATCGGCCTGTACGGGGTGATGGCCTTCATGGTCGCCCGGCGGACCAAGGAGCTGGGGATCCGCATGGCGCTCGGCGCGCAGGCCCGGAGCGTCACCTGGATCGTGATGCGCGAGGTGCTGCTGCTGCTCGCTGCCGGCCTCGCCATCGGCGTTCCCGTTTCGCTCGGGCTCGGCCGGTTGGTCTCGGCCCAGCTCTTCGGCGTCAGGCCGCACGACCCGGCAATCGCCATGCTCACCGTGGTGCTGCTCGCGGCGGTCGCCACGGCGGCCGGGATGATCCCCGCGCGCCGCGCGAGCCGGATCGATCCGATCCTGGCGTTGCGCGAGGAATGAGCCGAGGGTGGAAATTCCCTAGCGCGCCGGGATGACGAAGACTCCCCCGTCCTGCGCGTGCAGCTGATCGAGGGCCTTCCGCGCCTTGGGCTTGTCCTCGAGCGAGAGGCGCCACAGCCTGAACACGGTGGCGGTCGTCGTCACGTTCACGCCCATCCGCTCGACAATGTCGAGCGCCTCGGGCAGGACCGGGGCGGGCCGATCGGCGGGAGGCGTGTTGGGATCGTTCCCACCCACCAGCACGACACGGTCGCCGGGCGAGGCGAACTGCACGGCCTGGAACGCCCGCGTCAGCTCTTCGCTCGTCTTCTCGATCGGTCCCGCTCCGCCCGAGACCACGAGCAGCAAACGCCGCGAGGAACCGATCGTGGCGACCAGCGCCCCGGCGGTGCCGCGCTCGGCGTCCACCTCGCACTCGACCGCGCCGAGGATCGCGGCGACAGCCTGCTCGAGCGGCTGGCCGGTCTCCCACAACACCCGCGCGATCTGGTCCATCTCGCGGAGATCGGCCGTCAGGCGCTGGATCTCGAAGAGTCGATTCTGATAGCCGGGCGGCATCTCCGCCGTCACCCAGGCGGGTCCCTGTCCAACCGCCGGCAGCGTCGCTTCGGTCACGAACCACCTCCCCGGGTCTTATCGGCCTGCTGCCCCCACTTGACCACCGTCCGCTCGGCCCAGTACCCGTCGTCACCGTTTCTCGACGCGTCGATGAAGCCGCAGTGGCCGCCGTGGCGCGTGAGGACGACCTTCACGTGCGGGTTGCCGGCGACATCGGGGTGGCGGAACTGCTCCGCGGGGACGAACGGATCATCCTCGGCCGACAGGATCAGCGTGGGGACGCGGGCGTTGGCGATCACTCGCAGCGCGCTCGCGCGGTGGTAGTAGTCGGCCGCGTCGCGATAGCCGCTCATCGGCGCCGTGTAGGCATCGTCGAACTGGCGGACGGTGCGGAGGCGTCGGAGGCCGGCCACCGAGTAGCTCTCCGGGTAGAGACGCACCTTCCGCCGGATGCGCCCCTTCAGGTCGCGCATGAAATTCCACTGGTAGATCCAGTTCGACCGGCGCTCGAGCGCCTCGATGCACGACATCAGGTCGATCGTCGGCGACACCGCCGCGAACCCCTTCACCTCTGCTGGAACCGCGTCGCCGTACTCTCCGGCCATGCGCACCGACAGGTTCCCGCCGAGCGAGTAGCCGGCGACGACGATCGACCGGAGGCGGTCATGGTCGATCAACTCGCGGATCACGGCCATGGGGTCGGCGGTGAGGCCCGAGTGATACACGCCCTCGGCCAGGTGGTCGGTGCCGCCGCAGTTGCGCTGGTTCAGCCTGACGACGTTGAAGCCGGCGGCCCAACCCTTGTCGGCCAGGCCGCGCATGTAGTGGGCGTCGGCCGATCCCTCGAGGCCGTGAAGCAGCAGGAAGGTGGGGTGCTCGGCCCGCCGGTCCTGCCAGTGGCACTTGGCCAGCACGCGCGTCTGCGGCGCCACGTCGAACAGCCGGGCCTCGGGCTCGGGCAGCCGCGGGAAGCGCCGCCGCCGGGCCCAGGCGTAGAGGGTCATGCGGTGGCCGTTGCGCAAGGCGGGCGGGGCCACGTAAGGATCGGCGGCGAAAACCATCGCCTCGATTCAATCCCAATTCCGGTTCCCGCGCCAGTCCGGCGGCGCGCCGAAGCCTCGTGGAGGCGAAGGCGGGTGGTCGCCCTGACGGCTGGCGCGAGCCCGTCCGTTATCGGCAGGCGTGAAGCTCGACTGATTGGGAACACGACACGACGGCCCGCGCCCCGCACCGGCACTTGCGCGATCCTTCACAATCCTGCGCGGCCCGCCGGGCACGCTACCTGCACAACCGTACGCGCTCGCCCCCACAACACCACCTGCAGGAGGGACCCATGTGGCGCTCGACACGCGTCCGCGCGGTGCTCGCCGGGATCGTGCTGGCGTGCAGCCTGTTCGCCGCCGGCTCGCCCGTCGCCACCCAGTCGCCGACCGGAACGTGGACCGCCATCGACCTCGGGACCCTTGGCGGCGCAACAGCGTCCGCGAACGGCGTCGGCGACCTCGGTGAGTTCGCCGCCGGCAGCAGCGTCACCGCCTCGGGGGCGCGGCATGCCTTCGTGTGGCGCGCCCTCAACGGC
>JARKSS010000018.1 GCA_029974175.1 Vicinamibacterales bacterium | reverse complement strand
GCTCATCGAGGTGATGAAGGTCGTCTCGACCATCGAGGGCATCTCCTTCGTCTACTTCGACGAGCGGGACGTCGTCCGGCACAAGCTGGTGCAGCAGATCGTGAAGGCGTACGAGGAGTACTCGAACGGCAACACCTCGGTGCGCCGCATCTCCTGAACGAGCGCTCATGCCCGACGAAGACCAACCTCCAGGCCTTCAGCTTTCCCTGACGGACGGGTCCGGCCGGCCGGCGAGAGCCCCGGGGCTGTCGGCGTGGCTGAAGCGGGGCGCGCCGTCGCGCGCCCGCGGGAGCCTGTCGATCGCGCTGGTGTCGGACGCGACCATGCGTCGCCTCAACCGCGAGTTCGCCGGCGTTGACCGGGCCACTGACGTCCTGTCGTTCCCGGCCGCGGTGTCGCCGCGCGCGCCCGGGGCGGCGCCGCTGCTGGGCGACGTCGTCATCGCGACCGGCGTGGCGCGGCGGCAGGCCAGGGAGGCGGGGCACTCGTACGCCACCGAGCTGCGCGTCCTGGCGCTGCACGGGCTGCTGCACCTGCTCGGGTACGACCACCACCGCGACGGCGGCCGCATGGCGCGGGTCGAGGCGCGCCTGCGCCGCAAGGGGGGGCTTTCGACCGGCGTCATCGAGCGGGCGGGTGTGTTGTGATCCCGCTGCTGCTGTTCCTGCTCGCCTGCGTGCTGGTGTACCTGGGCACCGTGGAGGCCGCCTTCGGCGCGCTGATGCGGCTCTCGCTCCGACTCGAGGTGGAGCGCGGCTCCCAGGGCGAGGCGCTCGAGCGGTACCTGGACGAGCCGGCCGCCTTCTTCACCGCCGTGCGGATCCTGATCGGCCTCACGCTCGTGCTGATCGTGGTGCTGTTGGGGCGGCTGCCCGGGCTCGGGGCCGGGCTCTCGCGGCCGGCCATCGTCGTCGGCGCGAGCCTCGCGATCCTGGTGGTCTGCGAGCAGCTGGTGCCGGCGCTGATCGTGCGGCGCGGCACCGAGCGGGTCCTGGGCGCGCTGCTGCCGTCGTTTGCCGCCGTCGCGAGCCTGATCCATCCCCTGGTGGCAGGCCTCGTCCGGCTTGGCGGGCCGCGCCGGGGGGCCGTGCCGCCGGCCGGCGGCGAGGAGGCGCCCGGCGAGGCCCGGAACGGGTCGGCCGACCTGGGCGAGCCCGAGCCGCTCATCGAGCAGGACGAGCGCCGCCTGATCCAGTCGATCTTCGAGTTCGGCAACACCCTGGTGCGCGAGGTGATGACGCCGCGCCCCGACATCGTTGCCGTCAGGGCCGAAACCTCCTTCGCCGAGTTGCGCGTGCTGCTCGGCGAGCAGCCCTACTCACGCATCCCGGTCTACAAGGACAGCCTCGACAACATCCTCGGGGTCATCTTCGTCAAGGACCTGATCCAGCTGTCGGGGGACGAAACCCGTCCGATCGACAGCCTGCTGCGCCCCGCCTACTTCGTCCCCGAGACGAAGAACGTCGCCGACCTGCTGCGGGAGTTCCAGCGGCAGCGGGTGCAGATCGCGATTGTCGTGGACGAGTACGGCGGCACGGCCGGCCTGGTCACGCTCGAAGACCTGATCGAGGAGATCGTCGGCGAGATCCGCGACGAGTACGACGAGGAAGCCGAGACAGTGACCGACGAGGGGAACGGCGTATTCGTCTTCTCCGCGAAGGTCAACATCGACGAGGTGGCCGAGCGGCTCGGCGTCGAGATCGAGCCCGAGGGGTTCGAGACCATCGGCGGCTTCATCCTCTCCAGCCTGGGGCGGGTGCCGACGGTGGGGGAGCGGTTCGACGTGGACGGCCTTTCCGTGGAGGTGCTCGAAGCCGAGCGCCGGCGGGTGCACAAGGTGCGAATCCACCGCCGCGTGCCGACCCCCGAGCCGGAGGAGGCCTAGCGTGCGGGCCGGCTTCGTCGCGCTGGTGGGCCGCCCCAACGTCGGCAAGTCCACGCTGCTCAACCGCCTGGTCGGCACCAAGCTGGCGATCGTTTCCGACAAGCCGCAGACCACGCGGACGCGCATCCTCGGGGTGCGCAACTACGCCGAGGCCCAGGCGGTGTTCCTCGACACGCCGGGCATCCACCGTCCCGTCCACCGGATGAACGTCCGCATGGTGGATGCGGCAGTGGAGAGCATCCGCCAGGCCGACGTGGTGGCGGTGCTGGCCGAGGCCACCGATCGGCGCGCCGGGCGTGGCGAGGCGCACGTGCTCGAGCGGCTCGCGGGGGTGGAGGCGCCGGTCGTGCTGGTGCTGAACAAGATCGACCTGGTGCCGCGGCCCTCGCTGCTCCCGCTCATCGACACGTGGCGGGGGCGCCGCGGGTTCGCCGAGATCGTTCCCGTCTCGGCCGCCACGGGCGAGAACGTGGAGCGGCTCGAGCGCGTCCTCGTCGCCCTGCTGCCCGAGGGGGAGCCCCTCTATCCCACCGACTACCTGACCGAACAGCCCGAGCGGTTCTTCGTCGCCGAGACGGTGCGCGAGAAGGTGCTCGAGTCGACCCGGGCCGAGCTGCCGTTCGCGACCGCCGTGGTGGTGGACCGCTTCGAGGAGCCGG
>JARKSS010000115.1 GCA_029974175.1 Vicinamibacterales bacterium | reverse complement strand
ATCTACGACCGGTCGGAGTCCATCCGGCACTCGGTGCGCGACGTCCAGTTCACCCTGCTCCTCACGCTCGCGCTCGTGGTCCTCGTCATCTTCCTCTTCCTGCGGAACCTCCCGGCGACCGTCATCCCGAGCCTCGCGCTCCCGGTCTCGATCGTCGGCACCTTCGCGATCATGAGCCTGTTCGGGTTCTCGCTCGACAACCTCTCGCTCATGGGGCTCACGCTCGCGGTCGGCTTCGTCGTGGACGACGCCATCGTGATGCTGGAGAACGTCGTCCGGCACATGGGGATGGGGAAGCCGAAACTGCAGGCGGCGCTCGACGGGTCGAAGGAGGTCGCCTTCACCATCGTGTCGATGACGCTGTCGCTGGCGGCGGTGTTCATCCCGGTGCTCTTCATGGGCGGCGTGGTGGGCCGGCTGATGCACGAGTTCGCCGTCACCATCGGCGCCGCGATCCTCGTGTCGGGCCTGGTGTCGCTGACGCTGACGCCGATGCTGTGCAGCCGGTTCCTCAAGGCGCCGCACGCCATCCGCCACGGTCGCCTGTACCAGGCCACCGAGCGGATCTTCGACGCCTGGCTGCGTGGCTACTCGTGGTCGCTGCGGCTGGCCATCCGCTTCAAGGGCACGACGATGATGGTGTCGGCGCTGCTGCTGGCCGGCACCGTGTACCTGTTCACGGTGATGCCGATGGGGTTCATCCCCGCGGTGGACACGGGACAGTTGAGCGGGCAAATCGAGACGGTCCAGGGCCTCGGCTTCGACGCCACGGTGGCACGTGTCAAGGACGTGATGGACATCCTCGCGCGCGACCCGAACGTCTCCAGCTACACGGCGAACGCGTTCGGGTCGGGCGGCCGGCTCAACGTCGACCTGGTGCCCCGGGAGAAGCGCTCGCTCACGGCCGACCAGGTCATCGCGCGGCTGCGGCCGAAGTTCGCCCAGATCCCCGGCATCCGCGTGTACCTCAACAACCCCCCGGCCATCCGCATCGGCGGCATGATGACGCGCAGCCAGTACCAGTTCACGCTGCAGGACCCCGACACCCGCGAACTGTACGAGGTGGCGCCGAAGTTCGAGGCAGCTCTCCGCCGGCTCGAGGGAATCGAGGACGTCAGCTCGGACCTCCAGCTGAGCAACCCGCAGATAGACGTCGAGCTGGACCGGGATCGGATTGCCGCGCTCGGGCTGACCGTGGACCAGGTGGAACTCGCGCTCAACTCCGCCTACGGGTCGCGCCAGGTGTCCCAGATCTTCGCGCCCGACGATCAGTACCAGGTGATCATGCAGGTGGCGCCCCGGTACCAGCGCGATCCCGCGGCGCTGTCACTGCTCTACGTGCAGGCGCCCCAGGACCGCCTGGTCCCGCTGTCGGCGGTGGCCTCGATACGACAGACTGCGGGCCCGCTGTCGGTGAACCACGCAGGGCAGCTGCCCTCGGTCACCCTGTCGTTCAACCTGGCGCCGGGGGTGTCGCTGGGCGACGCGGTGGCGCGCGTCCAGCAGCTGGCGCGCGAGACGCTTCCCGACACCGTGGCCGGCAGCTTCCAGGGGACGGCGCAGGCCTTCCAGGAGTCGATGAGGGGCCTCGGCTGGGTGCTGGCGCTCGCGATCTTCGTCATCTACGTGGTGCTCGGCATCCTCTACGAGAGCTTCATCCACCCGCTCACCATCCTCTCTGGCCTCCCGGCGGCAGGCTTCGGCGCGCTGCTCACGCTGCTGCTGTTCCGCCACGACCTGAACATCTACGCCTTCGTCGGCGTGATCATGCTGGTCGGCCTGGTGAAGAAGAACGGCATCATGATGGTGGACTTCGCCATCGACCGGCGGCGGCTCGGCCTGAGCGCGGCCGACGCAATCTACGACGCCTGCCGGGTGCGCTTCCGCCCGATCATGATGACCACCATGTCGGCGCTGATGGGGACGCTGCCGATCGCGCTCGGGTGGGGGGCCGGATCGGAGGCGCGGCGCCCGCTCGGCCTCGCGGTGGTCGGCGGCCTCCTGGTGTCGCAGACGCTGACGCTCTACGTCACGCCCGTCTTCTACATCTACATGGAGCGGCTGCAGGACTGGCTGGCCGGGCGAAAGACGGGGCGGGAACCGGTGCTGGTGGAAGCGGGGATGGTCGCGCCGGAGTAGGGGCGAGTCCGCGGTTGCACGGACGCGCCCCCGTTGCTTGCGGCATGCTCAGCGAGACTGGCCGCCGGCCGTGGCGGCGTCAGCGTGCGTACTTGACGTTGCAGCCGTAGGGCTGCGTGCTGGGTGTCTGGACCGGGCGGCCGGCCATCGCGTCGGTGAGCGCGGCCGAGACGTAGTTGGTGGCGTCGGGCACGTCGGCCAGGTCGGTCGTCGGCATGTCGTCGATGGCGCCGTTGTAGATGACGATGCCCTGCGGGTCGATCACGATCATGTGGGGCGACGTCCGCGCGTCGTACTTGCGGCCGATTTCGCCCGAGGAGTCGAGCAGCACGGCCGTCGGCGCTGCCTGGTGCTTCTGCACGTACTCGCGCGACTGTTCTGGCGTCACGTAGCCCTGCTCGCCGGGGGCCGACGAGATGACCGTCAGCCAGACGATCCCCTTCGAGGTCCACTCGCGCTGCAGTTTCTGCATGTTGCCGCTGTTGTAGTGCTTGCCCACGTACGGGCACCCCTGGTTGTGCCACTCGAGCACGACGTACTTGCCCTTCAGGTCCGAAAGCGCGTAGGTCTTGCCCATGTTGTCGGTGCCGGTGAACGTGGGGGCCGGCCCCCCCGCCTTGGCGGCTGACGCCTCGACAGCGCCAAACGGCACGACCAGCGCAAACGCGAGAGCCAGGCACGGAACAATCAGCTTCTTCATCGGGGGCTCCTGGTTGTGGAGGGTTGGCGGTGTCCCTCCCCCGGGGTGGACGGGGAGGGCGCGGGGCGCAGCGGCACCTCCACCTCGTAGCCGCGGCCGCGGACCACGATCACGCCTTTCAACGACGCGATCGGTTTCGAAAGGTACGCCGACTTCCTGAGCGTGAGCGACGCGCCGCGCGAGGTGGGCTTCACCGCCACCGGGGCGGCCGCCTCCACCTGGCCGGGAAGCAGCGGGAAGAACGTGACGCCCGGTTCGCTCCGACCGGTCTCGAGGGCAACCGTAAAGGTGTCGCCGGTGCTCGTGCCGCTCAGCCGCCAGGCCGCCGGCGCGGGAACCGGAACCTGCCCGATGGCGCGCTGAAGGAGACCGCTCTCCGGCCCCGCCGGGATCGCGAAGCCCCCAGGCAGGTCCTTCGAAAGCGTGGCCCTTCCCGGCACGCAGATGTCCCGGCACGCGACCCACCTCACCTGGGCGCTCACGGTGAAGGGACCGGTTGGCCATCGCCCGCCGTCCGCGCTCAGGCGGGCTGGCAGGACGACCTCGCCGTGGTACCCGAAGTTCACCATCCTGTCGAAGGGAATGCGCTCGGGCAGCGGCCACTGGAGCGGGCCGGCGGACAACCCCGCGGGCAGTTCCCACTTCACGGTGGGCGGACCGCCCGAATCGCCGGGGTTGGTCCAGTAGACGTGCCACCCCTCGTTCATCACGAGGCGGATCCCGAGCCACGCGCTGCCGCTGCCCGGCGGCGCGGGCGGTGACGCCACGATCTCGGCGCGGACGGGCGATTGGAGGGGCGGCTGCGGCCGCGCGGCGGCCGGCGGGACGGCAGCGCAGAAGACGGCAACGGCGGCCGCGAAGCCGCAGGCGAATCTGAACATGCTCGACGGTACCCTCCGGTATTGTGCCACGAGCCGGGCTCCGACGGGCCCGCAACCGGAGCGAGTGCCGTGGCAGCGGCCAGCTGCGGAGTCCTCCTGGGAGCCGATGCACCCGCCGGCCCGAGCCACAGGCGAAACGACCCGGATCGACGCAGGGTTGGCTGCTTGGCCAGGCCAGCTATCATAGCCGTGCAAGGGACCTTCGAGCCGCTCGCCCCGACACGCACCATGAAGATCGCGACCTGGAACGTCAACGGCATCCGCGCCCGCCAGGAGCAACTCCAGAGCTGGATTGCCCTGGAACAGCCCGATATCGTCTGCCTGCAGGAGCTGAAGGCCTCGCCCGACCAGCTGCCCGCGTTCCTGTGCGAGATGGAAGGCTACTGGTGCTACTGGCACGGCGCCAAGGGATACTCCGGCGTCGGGTTGCACCTGCGAAAGGCAACTTTCCCGGAGCGGCCGCTCTTCACCCACCCACCCTTCGATTTCGAGAACCGGATCGTCGTCACCCGCCTGGGGAGGACGGTGGTGGCATCGGTGTACGTGCCCAACGGCGGCAAGGACTTCCCGGCGAAGATGAGGTTCCTGGCCTCGCTCGAGGACTACGCGCGCGAGGCCGCCGAGCAGGGGCTGCAGCTCGTGTTGTGCGGCGACCTGAACGTGGCGCGGACCGACATGGACGTGCACCCGAAGGAGCGGAAGGTGAACGCGATCGGCCAGCTGCCCGAGGAGCGCGCGCTGCTCGAGCGGATCATCTCGCGCGGCCTGGTGGACGTCGGCCGCGCACTCGACCCGGAGAACGACCAACTGTTCACCTGGTGGGCGCCGTGGCGGAACCTCCGCCAGCGCAACATCGGGTGGCGGCTCGACTACGTGCTGGCCAGCCGGGGTCTTGCCGAGCGGGCGCGGTCGTGCCCCGTGTTCCGCGAGGTGGGCACCAGCGACCACGCCCCCGTGCTGGCCGACTTCGACACGGAGCAGCTATGAGCGCACCCTCCCCCTCGCTCGACGCCCGCGGGGTGATCGTCGCGTGTCCCGGCTGCGGGCAGCGGAACCGGATTCCCTACGCCCACCTCGACAGTGAAGTACGGTGCGGCAAGTGCGGCACCGCGGTGCGGGCCCCGGGGCAGGCGATCGAGGTGCCCGACGTCGAGACGTTCGACGCCGTCGTGTCACGCGCCTCGCTGCCGGTCGTGGTGGACTACTGGGCCGAGTGGTGCGGTCCGTGCCGGATGGTGGCCCCCGAGCTGGCGAAGGTGGCGCAGCAGAACGCCGGGCGCCTGCTGGTCGTCAAGGTGAACACCGAGGAGCTGCCCGAGGTGGCGGCCCGCTTCCAGGTGCAGTCGATCCCGATGCTCGGGGTGTTCCGCGACGGCAAGGTGGCGGGCGAGACGGTCGGCGCACGCCCGGCGCGAGACATCCAGGCGTTCATCGATCAGGCGTTGGCTAGGGGCTAGCAGGCCGCAGGAAAACGCGGCCTGAAATGCAAAATGCCAAAGGGAAAATGTAGAAACACGCCCTTTTTTCATTCTCCATTCTTCCTTTTACATTACAGGCTTCTTTTTCAGAGCCTGCTGGGGCTAGGAGCCACAGGGATGCGGATCAAGACAGTCTTCCTCGATGCCGGCGGCGTGCTGGTCGTCCCCAACTGGCAGCGGATCGCTGATACCCTGGCGGCGCACGGCGTGGAAGTGACGCCGGAGGCGCTGGAGCGGGCAGACCCGCATGCCCGGTTCGAGCTGGACGTCACGAAGGGGAAAGGCGCGAGCGACCAGCAGCGAGGCTGGCTGTACTTCAACCTGGTCCTCGAAAAGGCTGGCGTGGCGCTGTCGCCCGGGACCGATGCGGCGCTGGCCGAGCTTTACGCCTATCACTCACAGGCGAACCTCTGGGAGTGGGTTCCGGACGGCGTGATCGAGGCGCTCGATCGGATGCGCCAGGCCGGGCTGCAGCTCGTGGTCGTCTCGAATTCCAACGGAACGCTGCGCGTCCTGTTCGATCGGGTGGGTCTCAGTGGCAAGGTGGACGCGATGCTCGACTCCCACGAGGAGGGAGTGGAGAAGCCCGACCGCCGGCTGTTCGACCTGGCGCTCGAGCGTGCCGGCGCCGGGCGCGAGTCAACGCTGCACGCGGGCGACCTGTGCTCTGTGGACGTGGAGGGGGCGCGCGCAGCGGGACTGCGCCCCGTGCTGATCGATCCCTTCGGCCTGTACCGCGACTTCGACTGCGAGCGGGTTGCCTCGCTCGGCGAACTGGCCGACAAGCTACTGTAGGCTGCCCCGACCCCCGACCTCCAACTCCTGACTCCCGACTCCTGAATCCTGATTCCCGAGGGCCGGCGCTCCGCGCGCGAGCGTGACCACCATCCAGATCACCGTGACGACCGCGGCCACGAAGAGGCCGGCGAAGACCGCGACCGGCCCCCACCGCGGTACCACCCAGGCGGTCGTTGCGAACCCGGTCGGCGCCAGCGTGATCCGGCGGGCCGCGTCGCGCACCAGCACCATCAGCGTGACCGCGAGACCCAGCGAGCCGGCAGCGCCGTAGAGCAGGCGCCGCGGGTCAGGAGCGAAGGCTGCCGGCACGAGCAGCGCGAGCGCGCCGAGCGACGCCAGGACGCCGCATGCGAAGCAGAGCGCGGCGAGCGGGTCGTGTCCAAGCAGCGCGAGCAGCGCCTCGCGGGGAAGCGCGACCAGCCACCAGAAGCCGGGGAGGAAGTTCAGGATGGTTGTCCCGGCGGCCCAGTAGACCCCGTGCACGCTCATCCAGGCGCCGAATGCGGCGTCGCGTCGCCGCAGGATCGATCCCCAGACGGCAATGCCCAGGCCGCTCACCGCGATCGCGCCGAGCAGGACGTGGAGGTACCGCGGAACGAGCGTGGGATCGGAGAGGTTCAGGTGCAGGCCGCTCGCGCTGGCGCGCGCCCTCACGAGGAACTCGGCGGGGCGCAGCATGAGCCCCATCACGTTGGCGTAGAGGAAGGCCACGACCGCCAGGCCGATGGCCACACTCCAGAGCGCCGCCACCGGCACCCGGCCCGCCTTCGCCCGCATCGACGCGAAGTAGGCGGCGTAGTAGGTGGCGATCAGGATGACCACCACCGCGAACCACGGAACGGCCAGCAGCACGGCCGACGTGAAGAAGAGACGGTCGTACAGGACCTGGAGGAAGAGCAGCGCCGCGACGCCGAAGGTGACCGTGGCCGCCACGAGCACCGGCAGCGCCCGCGCGACCAGCCTCGACAGGCGCTGCTGGGTCTCCGAGCCTCTCCGCATCCTCGCCACCACCGCGATGAAGGTGCCGCCGAGCAGGAGGTTCATCGAGAGGAGGTGAAGGACGAAGGTGAGGATCAGCAGGGCCGACAGCAGCCAGGCCGGCGCCGGCAGGGGCAGGGGATCGAAGCTCGGGATTTGCGGAACCATCGTCACATCCCACAGGGCGCTGAAGCGTCCGCGGCCGAAGACCCGAAGCCGCAGGCACTGAACTCCTGCACTACGGCAGCTTCGCGAGGTGCTCCGCCAGGGCCTGGCGCAGATCGTCCGGCCCCTCGAAGGGCGGCATCACCTCGTTGATTTCAGGGAGGCGGCCCAGCATCTCGTGCAATTCGGCCGGCGTCCGGCCGCGGCCGCCGATGGGGAAGTCGGCACCCGTCCCGTGGCACGCCGAACAGTTCTCGTCGAAGTACGCCTGCGCGGGGCCAGTGGCCGCCTGCTTGCCCGGCAGCTCGGCGGGCGTCCCACCAAGGCGCGCGAGGTAGAACGCCAGCGCCAGGCGTTCCTGGTCGGTTCCCGCGAACGGCGGCATGCGCCGCCCGCGCCAGGTGCGGAGGCGTGCGGGAGGCTGGTCCCACGACGTCTCGTCGCCGCCGGGACCGGCCGGCGACGCCAGGTTGGCGATGATCGTGCGCAGCGCCTCGGTTCCCTTGCCCGCCACCAGCGGCCGAATGGCCAGGTACCCATCGGTCGTGTGACACGACCGGCACAGGAGGCGGAACACCTCGCGTCCCTCGGCCTCCATGTTGGCAACCGGGTCGGCGGCCGGCTCGGGCAGCCGGGTCCAGCGCGCCGCGCGAAGCACGCCCGTCGCGCGCAGCGAGGTCACCGTGAACGGATCGGCCGTGGCATCCGGCTGAGCCGGCACTGCCGCGGGTTTCGGCACGCGCACGCCGTTCACGAACACCTGGCCGGCGAGCACGTATGGCTTGCGCAGGTCTTCGCGAACCCACTCCCCGGCTCCCATCGCGCCGAAGGCGCAGGCGAGGACGAGGGCCGCTGCAACCGTCCCGTAGCCGCGGGCCCGGCGGTAGACGATCAGCAGCGAGAGCAGCAGCGTGAGGAGCGAGCCGGCGAGCACGACGCGCACGGCGTTGAGGGCGGCCGGGTAGCCGCTGGGGCTGCCCCGCAGGATCGCGGCGGCCGCGTCAGCGGCGCGTCCGGACGGGGCACCCAGGATCTCGAAGGCAGGGACGCCCGCGCCCTGCGCCGCCGCCAGGAACCACGCAATCGACAGCGGCAACGCGATCGCCATCGACACGATCCAGGTTCCTGCATAGCGCGCCACCCGTGCCTTGAGGTCCTGGTCGGCGAGCCGTGCCGCCGTCAGCAGTGCGTAGAGCCCGGCAAGGCCGATTGCCGCGAAGGTTCTCGCCAAGGTGGAGGGCCACCAGGTGGGGTTCGCCAGGCCTGCCCAGAAGCTGCCGGTCTCGAGCCAGGCCCCCGGCGTCAGCATGAAGCTGAGGATGCCGTTGATGACCACCAGGCTGAGCCAGGCGGAGCCGAAGTAGATCCAGCCGACCGCCACGTGGGTTTGCGGCGACAGGCGCTTCCACCCGTGGTAGTAGACCAGGGCGGCGGCAATCTCGGTGACGAAGAACGTCCACTCGATCGCCCACGACCTGACGAACGTGTTGATGAGCGACGAGGTTGCCTTCGGGTGGACCAGGCCGATCGTGAACCAGATCCCGACGCCGGTGATCGCGCCGAGCACCAGCGTGAGGAGGATGAAGAAGCGGCTGTGCCGCTCCAGGTAGGCCAGCAACGCCTCGTCTGCAGTGCGCCGCGCCCGGCGCTCGGCGAGGACCAGGAACAGGCCCCCGCCGACCGCGAAGTGCGAGATGAACACGTGCAGGATCGCGACGGCGGCGATGAGCAGCCCCGGCGCCGGCAGCGACCAGATGGGATAGTTCATGCTACCGGAGGCGCGATTCGGCGGCCGCCCAGTTCACGTTGGTGAAGAAGGCGGCGATGTAGTCGGCGCGCTTCGTCCCGTAGTCCAGCATGAAGGCGTGCTCGAAGACGTCCATCACGAGGATCGGCGTGCACCCGGCCGGGTGCCCGGTGTCGTGCTCGTTGATCCAGAAGTTGAGCAGCCGCCCGGTGTTCGAGTCCTGGTACAAGACCGCCCAGCCGATGCCCCGCATCGCGCCGGTGGCCTTGAAGTCCTTCTCCCACTCCTCGTAGCTGCCGAAGTCGGTGGCGATCCGCTGCGCCAGCTTGCTGGCGGGCGCGAGGGGTTCCTTTCCGCCCAGGTTCTCGAAGTAGTACTCGTGCAGCCGCATGCCGTCGAACTCCCACCCCAGCCGCCGCTTCTGCTCGGCGAACTCGGGCGACGGTCCCTTGCCTTCCCTGGCGAGCGCCTCGACCGCCTCGATCACCTTGTTGGTGTTGGTCACGTAGCCCTGGTAGAGCGTGAAGTGGTTCTTCAGCAGGGCCTCGCTGAAGCCCGGCATGCCGATGAGGGCCGAGTAGTCCTTCGCCGCGTAAGCCATCGCAGTGCCTCCTGAAACGTCCCACGGGACAGTCCCGGCGGACGGCTTGTGCCTCGACGGATCAAGGTGGATCGCCGCAACTCTACCACACGGACGGGGTCACGTTCGCCACACAGTCGTGCCGAAGTTCAGGAGGTGCAGGAGGTGCAGGAGGTTCAGGAGGTGCAGGAGGTGCAGGAGGTGCAGGAGGTGCAGAAGGTGCTGGTGCTGATGGTGACAAAGGTGCTGGTGCTGGGAGTGCAGGCGCCGCACTTTCAGCACCAGCACTTCCAGCACCATCGGCGCTGCACCTCCTGCACTGCACCTCCGGCACCCCTGCACCCTCTGCACCTCCTGCACGATCTGATCGCTGGTCGGCTGATCGCTGGTTCCGTGAGAGGCTTGGCGGGTGCCTTCAGTACACGAACTCCCTGATGTCGTAGCGGGCGAACTGCGGTGGGCGGCCGGCGAAGGACAGGCGGGAACGAAGGGCGGAGAGCTGCGCATGCCGTTCCGAGAGGTCGAGCGGCCGCACGCTCGCGTCACGAGCGATGGCAGGGTAGGCCGTGCCCGGCACCTCCACCAGGTCGCTGAAGTACACCAGGTCGCCTTCGCCGAGGCCCATCGCGTTGATGGCGGCGGCCGTGTCCTCGACATGCGCGGCCGAGAACGCCTCTCCGCCCAGGCCGATCATCACGATCACGCCGACCTGGAGCCCCACGGCCTTCATCGCGCGCACCGTCTCGATTGCCTCGCCCGCCGTGCCCGGCTTCCGCACGAAGGCGAGCAGCGGGTCGTGCCCCGACTCGAGGCCGATATAAACCCGGCCGAGCCCGAGGTCCCGCAACGCCCGGTAGTCCGCCGCGTTCTTGCGCACGCCGGTGAAGGCATCCACGAAGGCGCGCAGGGGTGGCACGGGCGGCGGAACGGTGGCGCGGAGCGTTTCGAGCAGCTCGATGAGCCGGGGCATGGGAACGGCCCGGGCGTTGGCCGCCCCCAGGAAGATCGATCGCCGCCGCAGCGCGATCGACTCGCCCAGGTACTCCACGACGCCGCTGACATGGGCGGCAAACTCGCGGGTGGTCTTCACACGGTAGCGGTCGTGGTACAAGTCGCAGAAGGTGCAGCTGCCGAATGAACACCCCTCGGTGGCCTGCAGCACCACCGACAGGTACTGGTCGGGCGGCAGGATCCCGACGGGCCGGTAGAGCCCGGCAAATCGGGCCGCGTCGGCGTCGGCCGCCACCGAGTCGAACCGTGCGCACGCCTCGAGGCGCTGCCGGAAGACGCGCCAGGCATCAGGGTTCCCTTGCCCGGTCCAGGAGCCCGGCGCCTCCCGCATCGACGCCAGCGCCCGCGCGGCGAACCTGGCGGCTTCGTCGACCACCGGCGCGGCCTGCTCGCGCGTCAGCGTCTGCCGCCGGCGGTCGTCGTAGCCCCGGCTGACCCGCCCGTGCCCCTCGCCCGCGTCGTACCACTTGTAGAGCACCTCGCCGTTCAGCCCCCGCCGCCAGGTGTGATTGAACCGCCACACGCTGTAGAGTCGCCCGCCCAGGTCCCACGACACGACGAAGCGCTCGTCCTCGGCAAGCGACAGAGAGGTCCCCTTCAGGCTGCCGGTCACGGGGACGCCGTTGAGGAGACCACGAAACAGCATGACCTGTTACCTGTAAAGGCAGGCCTTGTGCCCAATACAGGTTACTATCCGGTTCATGAAACGACGAGACTTCCTCCGGGCGGGGACGCTGGCGGCGGGCGCGGTGGTGGCGGGGCCGGCGAAGGCCGCCGAGCCAGCGGCGCCCCAAGCGTCGGGAAGCCGGCCCGACATTCCATCCTTCGAGCTGGAGGAAGCCACCATTGCCGATCTCCAACAGGCGATGGAAACCGGGCGCGAGACCGCGCGCTCCCTGGCCGAGAAGTACCTGTCCCGCATCGAGACGCTCGACCGGCAGGGGCCCGCGCTGCGCCAGGTGCTCGAGGTCAACCCCGATGCGCTCGATCTCGCGTCGCGCCTCGACGATGAGCGCAAGGGCGGCCGCGCGCGGGGCCCGCTCCACGGCATCCCCATACTCGTCAAGGACAACGTCGGCACCTCCGACCGCATGACGACGACGGCGGGATCGCTGGCGCTGGAGGGCTCGATCCCGCCCGAGGACTCTGCGGTCGCGGCGAAGCTGCGCGCGGCCGGGGCGATCATCCTCGGCAAGACGAACATGAGCGAGTGGGCGAACTTCCGGTCCACCCGCTCGGTGAGCGGCTGGAGCGGGCGCGGCGGTCTTGGGCGCAATCCCTACGCGCTCGATCGGAACACCTCGGGTTCGAGCTCGGGAACCGCGGCGGCCATTGCCGCCAACTACGCCGCTGCCGGCATCGGCACCGAGACCGACGGATCGATCGTGTCGCCGTCGAACAACTGCTGCCTCGTCGGCCTGAAGCCGACCGTCGGCCTCGTCAGCCGGACCGGGATCATCCCGATCGCGCACAGCCAGGACACCGCCGGCCCGATGACGCGCACGGTGACCGATGCGGCCATCCTCCTGGGCGTCCTCGCCGGCGTCGACCCCGCCGATTCGGTGACGCGCGCGGCCATGGCGCGCGGCCGGAACGACTACACGCAGTTCCTGCACCCGCAGGGGCTGAAGGGGGCGCGGATTGGCGTACCGCGCGAGCACTTGTTCGGCCAGAACCCGCACGCCGACCGCCTGGTCGAGGCGGCGATCGCCGTGATGCGCGAGGCGGGCGCGGTGATCGTCGACGCGGTACCGCTCGAGACGCGGAAGGTGGGCGACCCGGAGTTCGAGGTGCTGTTGTACGAGTTCAAGGCCGACCTCAACGCCTACCTCGCCGGCCTCGGCCCGGAGGCCCCGGCGAAGTCGCTCGCCGATCTCATCGCCTTCAACGAGCGCCACGCCGATCGCGAGATGCCCTGGTTCGGCCAGGAGATCTTCCTGATGGCCGAGAAAAAGGGGCCGCTCACCGACAAGGCCTACCTCACCGCGCTTGCCACCTGCCGCCGCCTCGCGCGGGTCGAGGGCATCGACCGGGCGCTCGCGCAGCACAAGCTCGACGCGCTGGTCGCGCCCACCAGCGGTCCGCCGCACCTGACGGATTTGGCAATCGGCGACTACGGCCCCGGCGGGTGCTCGACGCTGCCGGCCGTCGCCGGGTACCCGCACATCACGGTGCCCGCGGGGTTCGCCTTCGGCCTCCCGATCGGCGTCTCGTTCTTCGGCGCTGCCTTCAGCGAGCCGACGCTGATTCGCCTCGCGTACGCCTTCGAGCAGGCGACGAAACACCGGCGCCCGCCGCGCTTCCTCGCCTCCGCCGAGCTGGGCTGAGAGCTCGCGGGGCGGGCGCGGGCTGGCAGCGGCTACGGCCATGGCAGCTGCGCGGAACCGCCCGGCCCCGGCTTGCGTCTCTCTTTCAAGCGGCACACTCCGAAGGAGCCTCGCGATGTCCGGCCTGCTGCGGGATCTCCGTCTCAGCCTCCGGCTCCTGGCGAAGACCCCGGGCTTCTCGTTGACCGCGGTGCTGGTGCTGGCACTCGGCATCGGCGCGAACGCCGCCGTCTTCAGCATCGTCAACACGATGCTCTTCAAGCCCGGCGCCGGCGCCGGCGCGCCGGGCGAAACGGTGGGGATCTACAGCCAGGACCGCACCAAGCCCGATTCCTACCGCGCCTTCTCCTACCCCGAGCTGGTGGACCTGCAGCAGCGTACGGGGCACGTCTTCTCGCACGTGACAGGGTTCGACATCGCCTTCGCCGGCATTGGCGAGGGAGAGGCAGCGCGGCGGACAACGGTGGCCCTGGTGCCGGCGAACTACTTCGAAACGCTGGGGACCGGGCTGCTCGCGGGCCGCGGGTTCACCGAGGCCGAAGCGCAGCCGGACAGCGGGGCGGCCGTGGCCGTGGTGAGCTACCAGTACTGGAAGAGCCGCGGGTCGGATCCCGCGCTGCTCGGACAGACGATCCGGATCAACGCGCGGCCCTTCACCGTGATTGGCATCACACCGCGCGGCTTCACCGGCACGTCGATGCTCGTGGGGATGGAGGTGTGGGTGCCGCTCGGGGCCGCCGGGGTCGTCCAGAGCCCTGCCGGGGTGGAAGAGGCGCGCCGTTCGCTGGCCGACCGGCGGCGAACGACGCTGATCCTCGTCGGGCGGCTGCATCCGGGCGTGACGCAGGAGGCGGCAGCCCCGGCGCTGAAGGCGATCGCCGAGGGCCTCGAGCGCGAGTACCCGGCCGAGAGCCGCAACCAGACCATCGTCACGCACACGCTTTCGCGGGCGTCAGTCTCGACCGCCCCGCAAAGCGACTCGGAGATGTACGCGCCGCTTTCCGTCCTGATGGGCATGGCGCTCATCGTGCTCGTGATCGCGAGCCTGAACCTCGCGAACATGATGCTCGCCCGGGGGACCGCTCGGCGGAAGGAAACCGCGATGCGCCTTGCGCTCGGCGCCGGGCGCGGCCAGATCGTCCGGCAGCTGATCGTCGAGGGGGCCTTGCTTGCCCTGGCAGGAGGCGTGGCTGGTCTCGTGCTGGGCTACTGGGCTGCCAGCCTGCTCGTCCGATCGCTCGTTCCGTTGTCGCCCGTGCCGATCGCGTTCGATCCGAGTCCCGACGTGCGCGTGGCGCTCGCCACGCTCGGCTTCTGCGCCCTCACCACCCTCGTCTTCGCACTCGGGCCGGCCTGGAAGCTGTCGCGGACCGACGTGATCG
>JARKSS010000017.1 GCA_029974175.1 Vicinamibacterales bacterium | reverse complement strand
GCTCGCCGGGTACTCGAACAGCGTGCGGGGCTACGTGCCGAGCGAGCGGGTGCTTGCCGAAGGGGGATACGAGGCCGGGGACAGCGCGATCTACTACGGCCTCCCCGGGCCCTTCGCGGCTGGCGTCGAAGACACGATCTTCACGGCGATCCGGGGCGTGCTGGACGCGGCGCGGTGAGCGGGCGCCCCCCGCGCCGCGCAATGATCACTGCGCCGGCAGCGGCGCCACCGTCGCCCAGCCGCCGCGCTCGTGCGACGCGAGGCAGGCCTCGATGAACCCCATCGTGTGCGCGCCTTCCTCGATGCGCGGGTACTGGAAGGCGGGCAGCGGGTCACCTAGCGATCGGGCCATCCGTTCCTGCGCCACTTCGCCGTAGATGTTGGCGAACGCCTGCAGCATCCCCTCGGGGTGGCCCCGCGGCGACCGCCCGCCCGCGATGACCTCGCCGGGAAGGTACGGATCGCCACGCCCGATCACGCGCAGCGGCTCTCCCTGCATGGCGAGGCGCAGGTAACTCGGCTCGCGGTGGCACCACTCGATCAGCCCTCGATCGCCGACCACGCGGAGCCGCACGTCGTTTTCCGCGCCGGCGGCCGCGTTGGTTGCCGTGAAGGTCCCGCGGACCCCGCCCTCGAACTCGAGCAGGGCCGACACGTGATCGACGACACGGCGGCCGGGGACCAGCGCACCCACCTCCGCCGCGACCCGGGCCACCTGGCGGCCGATGGTCACCGAGGCCAGGTGCTGCGCGTGGCAGCCGATTGCGCTCATGACCAGCGCCAGGCCACTGCGCGCTGGGTCGAACAGCCACTCGAGGCGGCGGTTCAGCGGGCCGTCCTCCACCCGCGTCGCGTTGCTCCCCTGCAGGTACTCGACCTGCACGAAGCGCGGCTCACCGATCGCGCCGTCCTTCACGAGCCAGCGGGCGTAGCGCGTCATCGGGTAGGCGGAGTAGCCGTGGACGACCGCGAACAGGCGGCCCTTGCGGCGCGTCCGCTCGACCAGGTCGCACGCCTGGGCGAAATCGTGCGAGACCGGCTTGTCGCCGATCACGTCGAGGCCCGCGTCGAGGGCGGCCGCGGCGGCGGGGTAGTGCGTGTCGTTGGGAGACATGATCGCCACGGCATCGGCGCCGTCCTCGCGCGCGGTCTCGCCCGCGATCATCGCGTCCACGTCCGGGTAGCAGCGATCGGGCGCAAAGCCCAGCTCGATGCCCGCCGTTCGTGACCGGACCGGGTCGCCCGAGAACACGCCGCCGACCAGTTCCCACCAGCCGTCGAGCAACGCCGCCGACCGATGCATCCGCCCAATCCACGAGGCCGGCCCGCCGCCAACCAGTGCCAGGCGAAGCGGGCGGCCGAAGCGCGCCTTCACGTCACTCACGATTTCCCCCCTCACGCGGCCGGCTGGGCGCCGGCTTTCACCAGCGGGAACAACGCCGACTCCACCCGCGAGTCGCGCATGATCTGCCGCAGCCTCGCGGCCTCGCCAGCGTGCGCCCGGGCGAGATTCCGCCGCTCGCCCGGGTCGTTCGCCAGATCATACAGCTCGATTTCGCCGGTCCGTGCATCGAGGATGGCCTTCGACCGCCCGTCGCGCACCGCCTGCTTTCCGAGGTACTCCCAGTAGAGCGGCGCCCGCGGGGCGGCCGGCCGGCCCTCGAGGAGCGGCCGCAGCGACACCCCGTCGTGCCCGGGCAACGGCGTGGCGCCCGCGAGGTCGGCAAAGGTGGCGGCAAGGTCCCACGAAGCGCAGGGCTCGTCCCGGACGATGCCTTTCGGCACCCGTCCAGGCCACCGCGCCATGAAGGGGACGCGGATGCCCCCTTCGTAGAGATCCTGCTTGCCGCCGCGCCACGGCGCGTTGCTCTCGAAGAACCGCGCATCGTAGCCGCCCGCCTCGAAGGTCGCCCCGTTGTCGCTCGTGAAGATGACCAGCGTGCGCGAATCGAAGCCCTTCTCGGCAAGCGTCCGCATCAGCAGGCCGACCCCCGCGTCCAGGCGGGCGATCATCGCCGCGTAGGCGGCGCGCGGTGTGCGGTGCGGCAGGTAGCCCTCCTGCCCGAGGTACGGCGTTTCAGGGAACCGGCCGGCAAACGGGGCCAGGGCCTCCTCGGGCGCTTGCAGCGCCAGGTGCGGCAGCGTCGGGGTCAGGTGCAGGAAGAAGGGGCGCGTGCCCCGGTCGCGCAGCCACGCGATCGCCTCGTCCATCATCACATCGTGGGCATATACCCGACCACGGTAGCGATCGTAGGCGCGCGGGTCGTTGGGGTCGCCACCCGGATCGAACTTCTGGTGCGCGCGGAACGAAGGGTTGTCGAGGGCGACGCGCCGCCCGTTCCGCCAGAGGTGATCGGGGTAGTGGTTGTGGGCCTGGCGTTGGCAGAGGTACCCGAAGGCGTGGTCAAAGCCGTGGCGCGTCGGCTCGCCCTCGCTCCCCGGTCCCCCAAGACCCCACTTGCCGATCAGCGCCGTGTCGTAGCCGGCCCCCTTGAGCAGCGTCGCGATGGTCGCGGTGCCGGCAGGAAGCGGCCGCTGCCCCTCGAGCGACGGGTCGTTCCACACGTCGCCGCGCTCGGGCAGTTCGTCGTTGGCGCGGATATGGGCGTGGCCGGTGTGCAGGCCGGTGAGCAGCGAGCCCCGCGAGGGGGCACACACGGGACTGCCTGAGTAGTGCGCGGTGAACCGGGCGCCCTCCGCGGCCAGCCGATCCAGGTTCGGCGTGTCGAACCGCTTCTGCCCGTAGCAGGAGAGATCGGCGTAACCCAGATCATCGGCCACGATCAGCACGATGTTGGGCGGCGGCTCGGCGGCGGCAAGTCCCGCGGCCCGGGCAAGACCATTCGCGGCGGCGGCCCCGGCCGCACCGAGGAACTGCCGACGCGTGACGGCGGGCCTCGTCTCGCGTTCCATCATGGCCTCCCGTGGCATCGCTTGGTCTTCAGCCCGCTGCCGCACGGGCAGGGATCGTTGCGCCCGGCGACCGCCACCCTGGAGGCCAGGTTAGCGGTGCCGGCCACCTTCAGCCGCATGATCTCCGCCGGGGCCCGGCCCTGGCCGAGCAGGTTCACCATCGCTTCCATCGAAGGGGCGACGTGCCGGAAGAAGTGCCGGTAATCCTCGCACAGGTAATTCGGTCCGTCGGTGGCGCCCGGCCCGGTCCCGAAGCGGTTGCGCGGGCACTCGCCGTGGCAGGCGAACATCACGTCGCATGCCAGGCAGGCCGCGGGCAGGCGACGCCTCTTGTCTTCGCCGAACTCGCGCAGGCGGCCTGAGTCGAGCAGCGTCTCGAGGCGCTCCTCGAGGATGTTCCCGACCAGGTGCTGCGGGTCCACGAAGTGGTCGCACGCGTACAGGTCGCCGTTGTGCTCGAGCACCGGGGCACGCCCGCACGTCGGCGCGAAGGCGCAGAGCGACGGCTGGCCAATCCAGCCTGCCAGCGTCGCGTCGAACGCCTGCACGAAGACGGTTCCGACGTCACGGCAGACCCACTCGTCGAAGATCGCTGCCAGGAAGCGGCCGTACTCGCCGGGACGGATCGACCGGGCGCTGACGGCCATCCCCTGCCCATTGGCCCGCTCCACGATCGGGATGAACTGCACGAAGCGCGCGGAAAGACGGTCGCGGAAGAACCGGTAGACGGCCAGCGGCTGGTTGACGTTGGCCGCATGCACGCTGCACAGGATGTTCACTTCCGCGCCGTGCCGCGCGAGCGCCACCCACGCGCGCATGACCTGCCTGTGCGTCCCGTGGCCGCCTGCATCCACGCGGAACGCGTCGTGGAGCTCCGGGGGGCCATCGAGGCTGAGGCCGACGAGGAAGCGGTGCCGCGCGAGGAACGCCGCCCACTCATCGTCCACCAGGATGCCGTTGGTCTGGATCGACTGCGACACGCGCTGCCCCGGGCGACGGTGGCGCTCGAGGGCCGCCATGACGCGCTCGAAAAAGGGAAGCCCCATGAGCGTCGGCTCGCCCCCCTGCCACCCGAACGAGACCCCGGGTCCCGGGTGCGCGGCCAGCAGCTGCTCGACCGCCGCCTCCATCACTTCGTCGGTCATCCGGAACGAGCTGTCCGGGTACAGCGACGCCTTGGGGCGGAAGAAGCAGTAGCGGCACCGGAGGTTGCAGTCGGCACCGGTGGGTTTGATCAGGAGGTGAAACGGGTCCACGCCGGGAGTCTGGGCGAGGGAAGGGATTGGTGTCAAGGAAGGGCCTGCCGCGCCAGGTGCGGGGGAGGTAAGATGGGCCGGTGCAGGCAACCAACGTGCAGCCACGCTCGCGGGATGGAATCGCCGGCATCCGGAAGCTTGCCTTCAGCACGGTGGTCTTGGCCGTCCTGCTGCTGCTGGCAGCAGGAACCGTCCGCTGGGTGTGGGGCTGGATCTACCTAGCGGTGGTTGGCGCGGTCGTTGGGTTTTACGGCCGGACGCTGCTGACGCTGCACCCCGACCTGATCGAGGAGCGACACCGACCGCCAGCCGGCGCGAAGGCCTGGGACAAGCCGCTCGTCGCCATCGTGGGCGTCGTGGGCCCGCTCGTCCTCCTGGTGTCTGCCGGCCTCGACCATCGCCTCGGATGGAGCCCGCCGGCCAGCGCCGGGTGGCACCTGGCGGGGCTTGCGATGGTGGCGGTCGGCGGGGCGATCACCAACTGGGCCATCGTGCACAACCGGTTCTTCTCGGGGCTGATCCGCATCCAGCACGACCGGGGCCACGTGGTAGTCTCATCCGGGCCCTACGCGCGCGTCAGGCACCCGGGCTACTCGGGAGCCATCCTCCACACGTTCGGCACAACCCTGGCGCTCGGGTCGTGGTGGTCGCTGGCCCTCGTCGCCGTCCCGATCGTGGTCACGATCTGCGTCCGCACGGCCCTCGAAGACCGCACGCTTCGTGCCGAGCTCGCCGGATACGAGGACTACGCCCGCCGGGTGCGCTTCCGCCTGGTGCCCGGCCTCTGGTAGCCGGGCCGCGCTCCTTCACCACGTCAGGCGGTCCCTCGCGCGGCTTCCGACGTCTGAACCCGTTCTTGCATCGTTCGCCCCGGGCCTCCCTCGAAGCAGGGCCGGAATCGACCTTACACACAGGAGCGAAACCGATGGCACAGGCGAAGGAACAGGCGGTTCACGGTGGGGTCCGCACCACCGAGGCACAACTCACGGCCGAGAACACGGCCGACAGCCCGATCATCCAGGGGCTCAAGGCCCAGGTGGCCAATGCGTTCCTGCTGTACCTCAACTACAAGCACTACCACTGGCAAACCTTCGGGCCGCACTTTCGCGACCTCCACCGGCTGTTCGACGAGTTCGCCGAGGAGGTGCTCGCGGGCATCGACCCCCTGGCCGAGAGAATCCGGATGATTGGCCAGGATCCGCCGGCGCGGCCGAACGACCTGGCCGACCTCGCGTCGGTGTCGATCGCGGCGCCGCACTCGAACATGCGCGAGATGGTGGAGGAGGGCAGGCAGAACCTGCTCGGCGTGATCAAGCAGATGCGGGAGGCGGCCAGGACGGCCGACGAACGGAACGACCCCGGCACCGTTGACATCCTGTCGAAGACGGTGCAGGTCTACGAGAAGCAGGAGTGGTGGCTGCGCGACATCCTCAAGAAGGACGACGGCCTCGGCAACTGAGGCGCGGGCGGGGCAGGCCGGTCCGGCCCGGCCCCGCCCGGCTCACCCGCTACTCTTCCTTTCCCGGCTCCCCCTTCTTCGGGTGGATGTCGATCTGGTAGGGGGGCGGCTCGTTGGCGATGAGCGACTCGAACTCGCCCCGGAACTGCTGGAGCGTCATCCCGGCCGTCGCCGCGAACTTCGCCAGCTCGTGCGGGTCGTCGAAGTCGTCCCTGCGAAGCCGGATCATGTACCGCCTGGCGATCGCGTAGCGCGTCGAGTGGACGTCCACCATCCGGATCCGGGCGCGGCCCGTTTCGGCGTCGAGCAGCTCGGTGAAGGGAATCGGGACGAACTCGCCGCCCTGCATGGAGATCATCGCCGCGTTGCCGCCCGACAGCAGGAACTTGGCCGCGCAGTATCCCAGGTCGCGGGTGTATTCCATGTCCATCGGGATCGGGTCGGCGCACCGCAGCTCGTAGCCGATGTTCTTGGCGACGATCGTGGCCTTGATCCCGAAGCTCTTCAGGCGGCGGTTCACCTCGGCCTTGAGAATCTCGCCGATGTTCACCTCGGCAATGCGGACGTTCCCGTGCGCGTCCTTCTCGACCTCGCTCAGCTCCGCCAGGTCCTCGGGGGCGATGCCGAGGACGAGCCCCTCGGCGATCACGGCCACGCCGTCGCGCCGCCCGTAGCTGAGGCGCTTGATGATGGCGCCGGCCAGCGTGTCCACGATCTCGTTCAGGCGGATCCGCCGGCCCTGGAACTCCTCGGGGATGAGCGTCAGCGTGGCGCCGGCCGCCTTGCCGATGCCCAGGGCGAGGTGCCCGGCCTTGCGGCCCATCGCGATGACGAAGTACCACCGCGAGGTCGTGCGCGCGTCCACCATCAGGTTCTTGACGATGTCGACGCCGATATGACGCGCCGTCTGGAACCCGAACGTGTCCACGTAGGGCGGCAGATCGAGGTCGTTGTCGATGGTCTTCGGCACGTGGGCAACGTGGATGCGGCCGCCCGCCTTCTCCTCGAGCTTCATCGCCGAGTAGGCGGTGTCGTCGCCGCCGATCGTCAGCAGGTGCGCGACGTTGAGGCGCAGCAGCGAGATCACGGTGTTCTCGAGGTGCTGCGGGTTCTTGGTCGGGTTGGCGCGCGAGATGCCGATGTGCGAGCCCCCTCGGAAATGGATGCGGCTCACCTGGTCGATGGTCAGGGGGATGATGTTGTCCACGTTCCCGTGCATCACCCACTCGAAGCCGTCGCGGATGCCGACGACCTCGACTCCCTCGAGTTGGGCGCGGATGGTGGCCGCACTGATGACGGAGTTGATCCCTGGCGCGGGGCCGCCGCCCACCAGGATCGCGAGTTTCTTCGGGGCGCTCACGTTGTTGTCCTCCACGTTCGGTTGAATGATGGCGAGTTCCTCAGCGGGGGCATGATGGACCTTGGGGGGCACCCTGCTTCGCGGGCGCCTCCCGGACTTCCATGTACTGTATCGTCGGCGGCAGGGTTGGCGCCAGTGTTACCGACGCCCGGGCCCGTCCCCGCTCGCACCGCAGTACCCAGTCGCCCCGGAGGGCGTTCTCGACCCGCTCGAACGACTCGTCGGCCCGGCAGGCGCCGAGCCGCCCCCGCAAGGCCGCAAGTTCAGCCCGCCGCCGCTCTTTCGACCGGTCGAGGAACAGGTTGGCCGCGGCCGCCGCCTCGATCAGCCGGTCGTCCCACGACTCCAAGAGGCGCGAAACCGTGTCCTTGGCCGCGACCAGCGCCGGTGACGGCTGCACCACCCGCGGCTGCAGCACGCCGGTTGCGGCAAGCAGGCCAAAAGCCTGGTCGGCCACAACGCCCCACCCGGTGTAGGTCCGGTTGCCGAGTGCGATGAACCCGACGCCGTACTCCGGCAGCCAGCGCATCAGCGACCCGAAGCCAGGCAGCCCGCCACTGTGCCAGACCAGGTGCCCGAAGTCACAGGTCTGGCCGACGCGCAGGCCGTATCCGTACCCGCCGGCGTCGAGGCGCACCTGCCCGCCGGGGCCGAGTGTCGCCGCCGCCCGCTGCGCGCGCGAGAGCTGCTGCATCTCCCGGAGCGAGGCTCGGCGGATGGGGCCGGCCTCGGGACCGTCGCGAGGGGGCCAGGCCGAGAGAAGGGCCCCGACGTACCGCGCGAGGTCGCGGATCGAGGTCAGCATGCCGCCCATCGCGCCGAACGCCCCGTCCGGCAGCGGCGGTTCTCCTATCCACGTCCCGCCCTCCCACCGGTAGCCGCTCGCCAGCCGCTCCGCGGGAACCTCCGCCGCCTCGAGCGTCGTGGAGGCCATGCCCAGCGGTTCGAGGATCCGGGACCCGACGAACTCGCGGTAGGGCATCGCCGACACGCGGGCCACCACGCGGCCCAGGATCGCGAACCCCAGGTTCGAGTACTCGTAGGCGAGCCCCGGCGGGTTCGAGAACGGGAAGCCGCGGCGAAGCATGTCGGTGAATTCGCCCTCGGTCGCGGCAAGCTGCCGGTCGCCCCACGGGTTGTCTTCCGGGAAGCCCGCCGAGTGCGAGAGCAGGTGGCGAATGGTGAGGCGGGGCGAATCGGTGGTGGGGTAGTCGAGGCCCCGGAGCTCGGGAACGTATCGTTCGACGGGGTCATCGAGTGACAGCCGGCCCTCGTCGCGCAGCGCCAGGATGGCCATCGCCGTGAAGCTCTTGGTCATCGACGCGATGCGGAAGACGGTGTCGGCGTGGACAGGCGCCTCGACGCCGGCCCGGCGGGTGCCCGCGGCCCCGACGTGTGCCAGCTCGCCGTCGATGACAATCGCCCAGGCGGCCCCCGGGATGTGCTGGGTTTCGAGGTGGCTGGCCACCAGGCGATCGATCTCGGGGAAGGCCCTCGCCAGCTTCTCGCGGCGGGCCGGGTCGGTGAACCGCGGGGGTGCGGCCTTGAAGCCTGCCGCGACGGGTGCCGGCGAAGCCGGCGGCGGGGCCTGGGCGCCTGCGCCCGGGGCGAACGTGAAAAGAAGGAAAAGTGAAACCGCGATGACGTGGCAGCTACCCATGACGAGCCTCCTCAGGGGCGGGCGCGCCGGGGAAGGCGACGCGTCACTCCTGCGGGGGCTGCGGTCCGGGAACGATGCCGGCGATATCGGGGTCCTCGCCGTCGGCTGGACGCGGCTTGGCCGCCTTGCGGGCATTCGCCTCGGCACGGCGGGCTGACTTCTGCTGCCGGCGCTCCTGTCGCGCTCGCTCCTTCTGCCGCTTGAGGAATGAAGGACTGCTCTTCATGCGGGTGACCTCCAGGGTGAACGGTGACGTGGAGCAGGGCTCGGGCCCCGCTCCACGCTGCTGGCAACGCAGGGCCCAGCCCCTGCTCCAGTGACTACCAGCGAGGCTCCGACCGGCGACGGCCGCCGCCGCCGCCGAACCCAGAGCGCTCGGGCTTGGGACGCGCCTCGTTCACCGTGAGGCTGCGGCCGCCGAGCGAGTAGGCGTTGAACTGGCCGATCGCCTTCTGCGCTTCGGCGTCAGTGCCCATCTCGACGAACGCGAATCCGCGGGCGCGACCGGTCGCCATGTCCCGCATGACGTTCACGCTGTCAACCGTGCCGGCAGCCGAGAACAGCTGCTCGAGATCGGCCTCGCCAACGTCGTACGGAAGGTTGCCAACGTAGAGCTTTCTACCCATGTCGTTTCTGTCTCCTCCCCGCCAGAGGCGGGAGGTTTGGATGGCGGACCGTCAGCGTCCGTTCATCACGTGTACGATCGACCGGGCCCGAACGTGGACCTCGAGTGCGATGGAGGAAAAGCTCTTCCAGAGGCCGTGTGCGGGAAAGCGAGACGGCAGGCTCGATTCGAGCAGACGCGGCGGAGCGGAAATGCGTTGTCCAACCTGACCCTGCCAGTGTAACACACGCCGCCGCATTTCGGGCGGATTCCGACCGGACGCGGCGCACGCCGTCCTCAGGAACTGAGGCGGGCGAGCGAGGCCGAGGCCTCCCGGATCGCGTCGAGGACGGCGGCCGGGTAGATGCCCAGCCACACGATTGCCGCGACGGCCGCGGCGAGCGCGGCGGCGGCGAGCGGGGCGGCCGCCAGTCGCGGCGCCTCGTCTGCAGAGGCCGGCGAGTAGATGGCGACGATGACCCGCAGGTAGTAGTAGAGGCCGATGGTGCTGGTGACCGCGACGCTGAGGACGAGCGTCCAGAGCAGCGCGGAGACGCCAGCGGCGATGACCAGCAGCTTGCCCAGGAAGCCGGCCGTCAGCGGGATGCCGGCCAGCGAGAGGAGCGCGGCACTCAGCGCCGCCCCCACGGGCGGCCTTCGCCAGAACAGTCCGCGGTAGTCTTCCACCCACTCCGCTTCACGGGGCGCGGTGGAGAGCAGCGTGACCACCGCGAACGCGGCCACGATCGTGGCGACGTAGGCCGTCAGGTAGAAGGTGGCGGCCTCGGCGCCCGCCGGGCCGCCGACCACGAGGGCGACCAGCATGTAGCCGAGGTGCGCGATCGACGAGTAGGCGAGCAGCCGCTTGAGGTTCGACTGCAGGAGCGCGAGCAGGTTGCCCACCCACATCGAGGCGAGCGCGATCACCGACACGAGGGCGAGGGCGCCGGGAAGGTCGCCGGCTCCCCCCTGCGCGAAGAACCGGACCAGCAGGCCGAGCACGCCTCCCTTCGAGACCGTGGCGATGAACGCGCTCGCCGGAGCCGGGGCGCCCTGGTAGACATCGGGCGTCCAGAGGTGGAACGGCACGAGCGACAGCTTGAACCCGAGGCCGGCCACCATCAGCGCCGCCCCGGCAATCAGCAGGATCGGCCGTCCCGCCGCCGACGCGATGTGCCGGAACTCCAACGCCCCGGTCTCGGCGTAGACCAGCGCCATGCCGAACAACAGGAACGCGGAGGCCGCGCTCGACAGCACCAGGTACTTCAGCCCCGCCTCGAGCGAGGCTGCCCGCCCGCGCTCGTACGCGACGAGGCCGAAGAGCGAGACACTCAGGATCTCCAGGCCGAGGAACAGGGTTGCCAGGTGCGTGCTCGCCACCAGTACCGCCGAGCCGAGTGTCGCGACCGGCACCAGCAGGTAGAACTCCTCGGCGCGCTCCTCGGAGGTTCGCCAGAAGCCGTACCCGAGCAGCGTGACTGCGAGGCTTGCCGCCAGCAACAGGCTCCAGTAGTAGTGGCTGAACGCATCGGCGATCAGCAGCGCCCCCCCGGCGCCGGACGCTGTCTCGGGGCCCGACCACGTGGCTGCCAGCGCCGCGGCCTGCCCCAGGGCCGAGAGGGCCATCGCCGTGCCGTGATGTCGCCGGACGGCGATGCCCATCATTACGGCCAGCGGGGTGGCCGCGAGGACGAGCAGCGGAAGCAGCGCGCGCAGCGCCTCGGCGTTCACCGGTCCCCCTGCCTTCCGGGCGCGGCCCCCGGGTGCTTTTCTGCGTTGGCCGGTAGCGTCGTAACCTGCTGGAGACGCTCTGCGACCGGGCGGAAGGTGTCGAGGACCGGCTGCGGGTAGAGGCCGAGCCACACCAGGAGGGCGAGCATCGGCGCGAACAGGAGCGCTTCGCGCGGCACCAGGTCGGGTATGCGCCACCCGTTCGCGTTCGTCCCCTGGAACGTGCGCTGCACGAGGCGGAGCGAGTAGAGGGCCGAGGCGACCATCCCGATCGCCGCGATCGAAGCGGCGACCGCGCTCGCTTGGAACGAGCCGACGAGCACGAGGAACTCCGCGGCGAAGTCGCCGAGCCCGGGGAGCCCGAGCGAGGCCAGGGCGAAGAAGAGTCCCACGCCGCCAAGGCGCGGTGCGACCGACCAAAGCCCGCCCATCCGCTCGATGTCGCGCGTGTGCATCCGCTCCTGCAACAGGCCGGCGACGATGAACAGGGCGCCGGTGCTGAGGCCGTGCGCGAGCATCTGGAGCACCGCTCCCTGCAGCGCCAGCGTGTTCCAGGCGAACACGCCGAGCAGGACGAAGCCGAGGTGGCTGACGCTGGTGTAGGCAACCAGCCGCTTCAGGTCGGTCTGGCCGAGGGCCAGGAGGGCGCCGTAGAGGATGCCAACAACCGCGAGCGTCATCGCCACCGGGGCGAAGCTGGCGGCCGCGCCCGGGAAGAGCGGCACCACGAACCGGATCAGGCCGTACCCTCCCGTCTTGAGCAGCAGCCCCGCCAGGATCACGCTCCCCGCCGTCGGCGCCTGCGTGTGCGCGTCCGGCAGCCAGGTGTGGAACGGGAAGACCGGCAGCTTCACCGCGAACGCGATGAAGAACCCGAGCATCAGCCAGCGCTCGGTTCCCGGCGTGAGGACGGTCCGGAGCAGGTCCTCGTACGCGAAGGTGTAGAGGCCGGTCTGTGCCCCGTGCGCCAGGTAGAGCGCCAGCAGGGCGACGAGCATCAGCAGCCCGCTGATCTGGGTGAAGAGGAAGAACTTGACGGCAGCGTGGATCCGCCGCTCGTGTCCCCAGATCGCGATCAGGAAGTACATCGGCACGAGCATCAGCTCCCAGCCGAAGTAGAAGAGGAACAGGTCGGCCGCCAGGAAGACGACCGTCACCCCGGCCAGCACGGCGAGCAGGTTGAAGTGGAAGAAGCCGACGCGCTCGCGGATCTCGGTCCACGACGCGATCACGCCGGCGAGACCCAGGAAGAAGGTCAAACCGACCAGCGGAAGGCTCAGGCCGTCCATCGCGAGGTGAAACCGTGCGCCGATCGACGGCAGCCAGGCCGCGTCATACTCCACCAGCCAGGGGCCGGGTGCGGCTACGCCGGGCAGGGAGGTGCGGGACGCCTGGTCGATCCACACGGCGGCGGTGAGGCCGAGACCGGCGGCAAGCGCGGCCAACGACACGATCCGCGGCCAGGCCGCGCCGAGACGCTCGGCCAGCCAGGCCAGCACGGCGCCCGCGAGCGGCACGAGGACGAGGAGCAGGAGGATCATAGGAACAGCGCGATTGCCACCGCGGCCAGCGAGCCGCCCGCCAGGCCCGCGGCGTACCACCGCAGGCGTCCCGTCTGTGTTGCGCTGGCCGCCACGTGCAGCGCGAACGCCGCCCGCCCGGCCGCCTCGAACGGCAGGTCAACGAGGTCGCCGCGGCCGGCCGATGCGAGGGCCACGATGGGCCGGACGAGGACTCGTTCGTACAGCCAGTCGAACCCCCACCCCTCGCGCCACAACCGGCCCACCGCCTGCCCCAGGGGCGAGGCGGCGATCCGGGCCGCCACGTCGCGGCGGCGGAGGAACAGCATCCACGCGGCGACGAGGCCGGTGCCGAACGCCAGGGCCGTCAGCACCTGCGAGGCTGCCTCGGTGAACCCGCCTCTCTCGTGATGCCCCGTCGCCGGCAGCACCGGCGCGAGGAAGTCGTCGAGCGGGTGGAACCCGCCGAGCGTCTGGGGAACGCTGACGAAGCCGGCCACCACCGACAACACGGCGAGGATGATCACCGGCACGCTCATCGCCCAGCCCGGGCGGTGCCCGATCTCACCGCGCGGCTCGCCGAAGAACACGAGGAAGATCAGCCGGAACGTGTAGAGCGAGGTGACGAGGACGCCGAGGGCCGCCAGCGCCCAGAAGGCGCCGTTGCCGAGCGGGCCGGCGTAGGCCGCCCACACGATCGCGTCCTTGCTGTAGAAGCCCGAGGTCACCAGCGGCAGTCCCGCCAGCGCCGCTCCGCCGGCCGCGAACGCCCAGAAGGCGATCGGCAGCCTCTGCCTCAGGCCGCCCATCCTGAAGATGTCGTGCTCGTGGTGCAGCGCTTCGATCACGATGCCGGCCGCGAGGAACAGCAGCGCCTTGAAGAAGGCGTGCGTCATGAAGTGGAACATCGCCGCCGTCCAGGCGCCGACGCCGAGCGCGAGGAACATGTAGCCGATCTGGCTGATTGTCGAGTAGGCGAGGACGCGCTTGATGTCCCGCTGCACGAGCGCGCTGCAGCCGGCCAGCAGAAGCGTCGCGACGCCGATGAACGCGACAGAGAGCTGCACCGCCGGCGCCAGCTCGAACAGGACGTGCGTTCTCGCGATCAGGTACACGCCGGCCGTCACCATGGTCGCCGCGTGGATGAGCGCGCTCGTTGGCGTCGGGCCGGCCATCGCGTCGGGCAGCCAGACCTGCAGCGGCAGCTGCGCCGACTTGCCGAGTGCGCCGCCGAGGAGCAGCGCCGCTGCCGCGACCGCCATCGTGCTGCCCGGCTCCCAGGTTGCCGCGGCGCGCCGCAGCAGCTCCGCGATGTCCAGCGTTCCAAGCTCGCGGACGAGGAGCAGCAGCCCGATCGCCATCGCCGTGTCGCCCACGCGGGTGACCACGAACGCCTTGCGCCCCGCGCGGCCGTTCGCCGGGTCCTTGTACCAGAAGCCGATCAGCAGGTAGCTGCAGAGGCCGACCCCTTCCCACCCGAGGTACAGGAGCAGCAGGTTGGCGCCGAGCACGAGCGTCGCCATCGACGCGACGAACAGGTTCATGTACGCGAAGAACCGTGCGAACCCGTCGTCGTCCCGCATGAACTCCACCGAGTAGAGGTGGATGAGGAAGCCGACAAACGTGATCACCACCAGCATCAGCAGCGACAGCGGGTCGAGGCGCAGCGCGAAGTCGGCCTGGAAGTTGCCGGCGGCCATCCAGGTCCACAGCCGCTGCGTGAACGCGTGATCCGGCGGGGGTGAGGCGAGAAAGATGGCTGCCAGGCCGAGCGTGACGGCCGCCGACGCCCCTACCGAGCCGACGCCGACAACGGCAGCGGCCGCACGCGGAAGGCGCGGGCCGGCGAGCGCCAGCAAGACGAAGCCGAGGGCGGGCAGCGCCGGAACGAGCCAGAGCAGGTCGTACACGTCAGCCTCGCAGCCGGCTCGCCGCGTCGGCGTCCAGGCTTAGGGTCCGCTTGTAGAGGCGCAGGACCAGCGCCAGCCCGACCGCCACCTCCGCGGCGGCGACCGACAGCACGAAGAGGAACATCACCTGGCCGTCGGCCTGTGCCCAGCGGCCGCCGGCCGCGACAAACGCCAGGCCGGCCGCGTTGAGCATCACCTCGAGCGACATCAGCATGAAGACGACGTCACGCCGCACGAGGAGGCCGACGAGGCCCAGGGCGAACAGCGCCGCGGCCAGCAGCAGGCCGTGCTCCAGCGGTATCGAGCCCATCACGCACCTCTTCCTCCGGCTGCCGCGCGCGGCGCTGCCACCCGAGGTGGTACGCGCCGGCCAGGCCGGCCAGCAGCAGCATCGAGGCCAGCTCGACCCCAATCGCGTACGGCCCGAACAGGGAGACGGCCACCTCTTTCGGCGCCACCGGCTGCACCGCGCCGGCCTCGTCGCCGGGGAGCACGAGGGCAACCGCCCCCCCCAGCAGCACGGCGCCGAGCGCGAGCGGCAGCCGCCAGATCCCCGGGGCCAGCCATCGCCGCTCCTGTTCGGATGCCTCGTCCCCCAGGTTCAGCATCATCACGACGAAGACGAAGAGCACCATGATGGCGCCCGCGTACACGATGAGCTCGAGCGCGCCGACCAGCGGCGCGCCGAGCGCGAAGAACGCCACGGCCACCGCGATGAGCGACAGCACGAGGTAGAGCAGCGCGTGGACGACGTTCAGCCGGGTCACCATCAGCGCCGTGGACGCCACGGCAACGGCGCCGGCCAGGTAGAAGGCTGCCTGCATCGGTTCCTCAGGGTCCCAGGTCGTGGAGATCGACGGGAGGCTGCTCGCGTTCGGCGGCGCCCTTGGGCTTGCCCGCGATCTCCCTCCCGGCGACCTTCCAGTAGTCGTAGTCGGGGTACTTGCCGGGACCCGAGATGAGCAGGTCTTCCTTCTCGTAGACCATGTTCTGCCGGTCGTACTCGCTCATCTCCATGTCGGGCGTGAGCTGGATCGCGTAGGTGGGGCACGCCTCCTCGCAGAAGCCGCAGAAGATGCAGCG
>JARKSS010000522.1 GCA_029974175.1 Vicinamibacterales bacterium | reverse complement strand
GTCGGAGGGGCAGGAACAGCCCAAGCCGCCACTTCCCACCCGTCGAGCAGCGGCTCTTCGAAGCTCACGTTGACGTGCACGGGCCAGCAGCAGGGGTCGATCCGCCAGCGGGTGCCCGCGCGATCGAGATCAACCGCCTGGCGCGCGTACGTGCCGAACAGGCCGGCCTGCTCGATGGTCTGAGGCGCGCCCGTCCCCCGGAACGACTGCGGGCGGTCGGCCGTGACGGCCACCAGCGGCGCGCCCTGGTAGTAGGCCTCGACCATCGCGGGCAGCAGCTCGGCAGCTGCCGTACCGGAGGTGGTGATCACCGCAACGGGCAGCCCGTCCCGCCTGGCCCGCCCGAGGGCGAAGAACGCGGCGCCGCGCTCGTCGTAGAAGTCGAGCACCTCCATCGCCGCCTGCCCGGCCGGATCGAGCGCCTCGACCAGGGGGGCGTTGCGGCCGCCCGGGCACAAGCACACGGTGCGCACGCCGGCGGCCTGCAACGTCTCGATCACCTCGAGCGCCAGCGCCTGGTTCAGATTCCCCACAGCGTCCTCACCGACTCCAGCTTGTCGAGCGCCTCGGCCCACTCGGCGGCATAGTCGCTCGAGGCCACCACGCCACACCCGGCCCAGATCTCGAGGTGTCCCTCGAAGTACTGCAGGCCGCGAATGACCACGGCCGCGCGCCCGTCGCCGGACGGCCAGCGGATGCCGAAGGGCGCCCCGAACCGGCGACGCTCGCCGCCAGGGTCGATCCCCCGGAGCCAGGCGTCGCCCGCCGCGCCGCGCGGTGACACGCCCAGCGCGGGCGTCGGGTGCAGCGCGCGCACGAGATCTTCGAAGCCGGGCAGGGCTGCCGGCCTTACGTCGATCTCGGTCACCAGGTGCAGGAGGCTGCCGAACTGCCCGACGCTGGTCGGCCCCGCAATCGGGTTGCCGACACGCTGCGCCTGTGCCAGCAGGTCGTCCACCACTTCCCGATGCTCGGCTTGCTCTTTCGCGCTTCCGGCCAACGCCTGACCGGCGCCCGGCCCGGCACGCCGCGTTCCCGCGACGGCCCAGGTCCGGACGCGTCTGCCTTCCTCGGCGATGTCGAAGAGCAGTTCCGGCGTGGCGCCGATCAGGAACTCGGGACCCGACGATCGATCGCCGGGCAGGAAGAGGCCGTATGCGACGAGCCCCGCGGGCAGGCCCGGCACGCGTGCCGCCAGGCGGCGGAACAGCGCCTCGGCCTCCCCCGCCTCCAGGCAGGCGCGCATCCTCGTGATCGGCACACCCTTGCGAAGGCGGCCCTCGGCCAGCTGTACCTGGAGCGTCTCGAACCCGTCGCGGAAACGCTGCTGCTCGGCCGCGAGCCACTGCAGCGGCGTGGACGGTGCCGGCGTGGGCGGGAACAGCCGCTCCCACTCCTCCACGCTCAACCGCCCGACCTCGTCACCGCGGGGGGTGAGCCACCAGTGGTCTCCTTCGAGCGAGAAACGTGGCGCGAGAAATGCGCCGCGGCCGGGAGCCGGCCGCGGGGCAGGAACCAGCGGCGCCTCCACGAAGGCGAACGTCCGCGCATCGAGCTGCACGAACGCGATGGCGGTTCGGTCGCGCATCATCCAGGTGGTGATTATATCGACAGCGCGCGACCAAAGCCGTTACCATGATGGGCTGGATGCCCTTGAAGAACGCCGGCAGGAGGCCGTGGTGACACGTCCGGTCCGCGTGGGCGGTACGGTCGTCGGCGGTGACGCCTTCACCGTCGTGGCCGGGCCGTGCGCGATCGAATCACGCGATCAGTTCATGACGGTCGCGCGCCGTGTCCGGGACGAGGGAGGCGCGGTTCTGCGCGGCGGCATCTTCAAGATGCGGACCGATCCGCACAGCTTCCAGGGCCTGGGACCGGAAGCCCTCGCCTACGCCGACGAGGTGCGCCGGGCCACCGGCTTGCCGTTCGTGGTGGAGGTGGCCGCGATCGAGCAGGTGGAGGTCCTCGCGCCGCATGCCGACGCCCTGCAGGTCGGCTCGCGCAACATGCACAACTACTACCTGCTGAAGGAGCTGGGACACACGCGCATCCCGGTGCTCCTCAAGCGGGGCTTTGCCGCCGAGCTGCGCGAGTGGCTGCTCGCGGCCGAGTACTTGGTTGCTGGCGGGAACGAGTCGATCATCCTCTGCGAGCGCGGCATCCGCACGTTCGAGCGGGAAACGCGCAACACGCTCGACCTGGCCGGCGCGGTCTGGGCACGCCAGCGCTCGCCCTTCCCCGTGCTGGTTGACCCGTCGCACGCCACCGGGCGTCCCGAGCTGGTGACACCGATGTGCCTGGCCGCGGCCGCGGCCGGCCTCGACGGTGTCATGGTCGAAGTGCATCCCGACAACGCCGCGGCCCTCAGCGACGGGTTCCAGGCCCTGACACTCGAGGGCTTCTCGAACCTCACCCGCGCGCTCCGCCCGATCCTTGCCGCACTGAACCGATCCCTGTCATCGGTAGAGCAAGGCATCCCTCACCCGTAGGGCAGGGCTTCGACCGGGCCTCAGTCTTGCACCACCAGGCGCATGACGCTTTCGAGCCCCCTTGGATGGCGCGCGCACCTGCGTGTCTCGACCCTGGTCCTGCTGCTTGGCGTCGCGTCGGCGGCCCAGACGCCGATCACACCGCCCGACAACAGGTTCACGCCGGCCGAGGACGTGAAGCTTGGCCGCGAGGCGGCACGGCAGGTCGAGCAGGAGCTGCCCATCCTTCGTGACCAAAAGGTCGATGCCTTCGTCGATCGCATCGGGCGCCGCCTGGTGGCGGCCATCCCGCCGGCCTTTCGCCACCC
>JARKSS010000498.1 GCA_029974175.1 Vicinamibacterales bacterium | reverse complement strand
CTCGACTACAACCAGAACGCGAAGGATCGCACGGTCGCGGGGGCGTACTCGGTGCGGCCCAAGCCTGACGCACGAGTCTCCGCGCCGCTGTCGTGGGACGAGGTCGGCGACTGCGATCCGGCCGACTTCACCTTGAAGACGATGCCGTCGCGGTTCGCGGCGGTAGGCGACCGCCTGGCAGGCATCGACGACCACCCGTGCTCGCTGGACGCGCTGCTCGAACTGTCGGCGCGACAGCAGCGCGACGGCCAGGGCGACGCGCCGTGGCCCCCTCACTACCGCAAGCAGCCGGACGAGCCTGCCCGGGTGCAGCCCTCGCGCCGCCGTTCATCTCGTGGAGCTCGATCGTGAGGTCACTACTGCATTTCATCTATTCGATCGTCATGCGCCGCAACCTGTTCGTACTCCTCCTGCCGGCCGCCCTTCTCGCCGCTGAAGGCTGCTTCGCGCCGCCGACGTTGAACGTCCCCTCCTCGCCGCGGACCGAGGTCCGTATCGGAAGCATCAGCTTCACCATCACCGGCGCGTCCCTGAACCGCGACTTCGCGCCGCGCGTGCTCGATCCGGGCCCCGACGGCGGCGGGACGCTCGGGGGCCTGGTCAACATCCGGGTGCACAACGCCGGGCAGGACGACCACCGGTTCAACGCCGCCGCCGTCGTGTACGACGAGCGCGATGGGAACCACCCTGTGACCGCCGTCCCGCGCATCGCCGGCCAGCCGCTCGTGTGGGATGGAACGATCGCCCCGGGAGGGACGGTGGACCTGGAGGTGGCGATCGGGAATGGTCCCTACGTCGAGATCGGCGCGCGGGTGTCGGTCGTGCTGATGTTCGTCCGCCACGACGGCGACACCGGCACCCTGCGCACGCCGCCGATCGAGGTGGGCGCCTTGCGGTCCTGAATCCCGGCTGGGGCAGCCAGGTTCAGCTCGAGGCTCAGCTAGGCTGCCCCGAACACCCTTTCCAGCTCGTAGGGCGGCGTGACCTCCAGCTGGTCGTAGCGGCAGTCGCGGGGGCGCTTGTCGGGCCGCCACCGCAGGAACTGCGTCGCGTGACGGAAGCGGTCGCCCTGCAGGTGGTCGTACTTCACCTCGCAGACGCGTTCGATCCGCAGCGGCTCCCAGGAAAGGTCCTTGCCGGCGCTCCACCGGCTCTGCGCGCCGGGCATGCGCGCCGCCGCGTCGGCCCCGCCCTCCGCCCACTCGCGCCACGGGTGATCCTTCAGCGCGTCCTCGCGCAGCGGCGCCAGCTCGAGGGCCAGCGCCTTCCGCGTGGCCATCGTGAAGGCCGACGTCACGCCGACGTGGTGCAGCGTTCCCCCGGAGTCGTACAAGCCGAGCAGCAGCGAGCCGACCCGGTCGTGCCCGCTCTTGTGCCAGCGAAAGCCGCCCACCACGCAGTCGGCGGTGCGCGCGTGCTTCACCTTCACCATGGCGCGCTTGCCGGGCTGGTACTGAAGCTCGGACAGCTTGGCCACCACGCCGTCGAGCCCGGCCCCCTCGAACCGTGCCAGCCACTCGGTTGCCGTCCCGAGATCGAGCGTCGCCGGCGTGAGGTGGATCGGGGGAGTCGCGGCGCCGAGCAGCCGCTCGAGCCGGTCGCGGCGCTCGCGCTGCGGCAGCGCACGCAGGTCGCGGCCGGACTCGGCGAGCAAATCGAACGCGACGAACGAGGCGGGCGTCTCGCCGGCCAGCTTCGCGACGCGCGACGCGGCCGGGTGCAGCCGCATCTGCAGCGCGTCGAAGTCGAGGCCCGAGGGGGCGGCGATCACGATCTCCCCGTCGAGAACACACCCTTCGGGCAGCGCCGCCAGGAACTCCGCGTGCAGTTCCGGGAAGTACCGGTCGAGCGGCCGCAGGTCGCGGCTCTGGATGAAGACCTCGGCGCCCCCGCGGAAGACGATCGCGCGGAAGCCGTCCCACTTGGGCTCGTAGATGAAGTCGCCCGCCGGCAGGGTGTCGGCCAGGCGCGCGAGCATTGGCTCGATGGGCGGGGCGATGGCAAACCCGGGGGCTGAATCGGCCATGCCCCATTGTGCCGGAGAAACGCTTTCCATGCCCGTCTCGACTTCCGCAAGAAGCAGGTGCCCCGGGGCTTCACGGCGGTGGCCGCCTGCACGCTGGCGCTCGGCATCGGCGCCAACACGGCGGTCTTCAGCCTGGTCAACGCCGTCCTGCTGCGGCCCCTGCCCTACCGGCAATCCGACCGCCTGGCCGTCATCTGGGAGCGGCGCCTCGACAGCGACAACCCGGCCAACGTGGTGTCGCCCGCCAACTTCCTCCGCTGGCAGGAGCGAAGCCGGACGTTCTCGCAGATGGCGGCGATCGCCACGAGCACGGCGACGCTGACCGCCGCCGGTGAACCGGAAGAGCTGCAAGGCCAGGCCGTCAATGCCAGCCTCTTCCCGATGCTCGGTGCGATGCCCGCGCTGGGCCGCACGTTTCTCGAAAGCGAGGACCGCCCCGGCGGCGATGCCGTGGTCGTCCTTTCCGATCGGCTCTGGCGGCGCCGCTTCAACGCCGACCCGGCCATCGTCGGACGCGGCATCACGCTCGGCGGCGAGGCGGTGACGGTGGTCGGGGTGATGCCGCCGGGGTTCTCAATCCTCTCTCCGGCCAGCGAGTTCTGGACGCCGATCGCCTTCCCAGTCGAGGCGCGCACGCCGCGCGGCCGGTACCTGACGGTGGTCGGACGGCTGCGCGACGGGGTGTCGCTCGAGGACGCCCGATCCGAGTTCGAGGCGATCGCCGCGTCGCTGCGCGCCGAGCTGCCGGACTTCGACGAGGGGTGGGGCGTGCGGGTGGTATCGCTCAACGAGCAGCTGCTCGGGGAGATTCGCCCGGTGCTGCTCGTGCTGTTCGGCGCCGTCGGCTTCGTGCTCCTGCTCGCCTGCGTCAACGTCGCCAACCTGTCGTTGAACCGGGGCCTGGGGCGCGAGCGCGAGCTGGGACTCCGGACGGCTCTCGGCGCAGGCCGGTGGCGCATCGTCCAGCAGCTGCTCACCGAGGGCGTCGTGCTGGCGGCGATTGGCGGAAGCCTCGCCGTACTGCTCGCGTGGTGGTCGCTCGACTACCTGCTCGCGGCCGCCGTGCACCTGCTGTCGCTGCCGCGACCCGCCGACGAGATCACGCTGGATGGCGGCGTGCTGGCCTTCGCGTCGGCGCTGTCGCTGGGCACGGTGCTGGTGTTCGCGCTCGTCCCCGCGCTGAGCCTCTCGCGGATGCGCATACAAGGAGCCCTCCGCGAGGGCGCCCGGGCGGGCAAGGAGAGCCGCTCGCACCGCCATCTCCGGCGCGTCCTCGCCGCCGCGCAGCTCGCGCTCGCCTTCACGCTTCTCGTGGCGGCGGGTTTGATGATCCGCAGCATCGGCAGCCTGCTCGACGTGGACCCCGGCTTCCGCCCGGACCACGTGCTCACGATGCGGGTGCTGCTTCAGCAATCGCGGTACGAGGAGCCCGCGAGCCGGGCCGCCTTGTTCGACCGCCTGATCGAGGAGCTGTCACGTGTGCCCGGCGTACGCTCCGCCGGCGTCTCGAGCGGCTTCCCGTTCCGCGGCGTCCCCATCGCCACCGGCTTCTCGATCGAGGGCCGGCCGTTCCCCGGCGAGGCGAACCTCCCGTCGGCCGACATCCGCATCATCGCCGGCCGCTACTTCGAGACGATGAGGATTCCGCTGCGAAGGGGAAGGCTCTTCGAGGCTCGGGACGGCGAAGCGGGGCGCGGCGCAGCCATCGTCAACGAGGCGCTGGTCCGGCAGATCTTCCCTGACGAGAACCCACTCGGCCGGTGGCTCCGCGTGCGGCTTGGCGAGAATGGCTCTGTCGAGGCGCAGATCGTCGGGGTCGTGGGCGACGTCAGGCACGAGGCCCTCGACCGCGACGTTCGGCCGATGATCTACCTGACGAACCGGCAGATGGCCTTTCCGCTGATGGGCGTGGTGATCCGGACGGCGAGCGCTCCCGACGCGATGGCGTTGCAGGCGCTCGGCCAGCTGCGCCGCCTCGACCCGGAACTGCCCGTGTCGCAGGTGAACACCATGGACGAGGTGGTGAACGAGACGATCGCCCAGCGGCGCTTCGTGATGATGCTGCTGGCGGCCTTCGCCGGCGTGGCGCTGCTGATCGCGTCGGTGGGCGTCTACGGCGTTCTGGCGTACAGCGCGACGCAGCGGATCCCGGAGATCGGCGTCCGGCTGGCGCTGGGCGCTCCCCCGGCCGGACTGGTTCGCCAATTCCTGCGGGAGAGCGCCGCCCTGGTCGCCGCCGGTCTCGTGGCGGGGGCGGGCATCGGGCTGGCCCTGAGTGGACTGCTGGGCAGGCTGCTCTACGGCGTGACCCCTCGCGACCCTGTCACCTTCGCGTCGGCTGCCGCGCTGCTCGGCCTTATTGCGATGCTGGCGGCCTTCCTGCCCGCGCGGCGCGCGTCGCGGGTCGACCCGGTCACGGCCCTGCGCCGCGAGTGAATTGACCAGTTGACCTGCTTTGGTGGCTGGCGTGTGACCTCGAGGGTCGGACCGGTCACGGCCCGACCCCAAGTGAGCCTCCGGATAAGGGCGGGCTACCGCTGACTGCCCGATTCGGACGATTCGGAGGCCTGTCCGCCGCTCTGCTGCCGGCGGCGGTGGCTCGCCATGCCGCCCTTGCGCCCGGCTTCGCGAGCCTCCTCGCTCGTCCACTCGTGCGCCGTGCCCTTCTGGTGGGCCGCCTTCCCGCCCTTGCTGGCAATCTCGCGCTGCTTGGCGCGGTCCATCGACGCAAACCCTCGATCCTCTTTAGCCACGACTGGCCCTCCTCGGCTTCTGCTAACGGCCTCAGCGGAGGCCCGCCTTGTTCTGTTAGTCGTCGGCCGAGGCTGCAACCGATGTGCCACCTGAGGAGTCGGGTCCGCCCTTATCCCTCTGCCGTTATTGGAGATAGCTCTACCGGTTTGAGGCGCCCCCCGCGGGCGCCAGTGTGTCGTTCCGGGAGAACTCACAAAGAGAAGTGTGGAGGCAAGTGCCGAGAAAGCCCTACTTGCCGGCCTCGAGGAACCGGTGCAGCGCCTCGATCCGGGTGGCGCTCGCCTCGCGTCCCACCAGCGCAGCCACCTCGAAGAGGCTTGGGCTCACCGCCTGTCCCGTGAGGGCGATCCGCGTGGCGTGAATCAGGGCTGCCGCTTTCACCCCTCTCGCCGCGGCGGTTGCTCTCAAGGCCTGCTCGATGGACGGGGGATCGAACGGCTCGACGGCGAGGATCGCCTCGCGCCACGCCAGCAGCGGTCCGGCGAGCGCGGGATCCGACAGGTGCTTCTTCACGGCGCCGGCGTCGTAGCCGGTGGGCGCCTCGAAGAAATAGCGCCCCTGCTCGACCAGGTCGGCCACCTTCCGCGCGCGCGGCTTCAGCACCTCGAGCACCTGGTGGAACCACGGCCGTTCCGGGCCCCGGAGACTCTCGCGCCACCAGCCGCGCTCGCGCAGCAGCGGCTCGAGGCGGCCGGTCAGCTCGTCGCCGCTCAGCCGCGCCAGGTGCTGGCTGTTGAACCAGTCGAGCTTCTCGGGGTTGAAGACTGCGTTGCTCGAGCTGATGCCCTCGAGCGTGAACGCCTCGATCAGCTCGCCGCGGGTGAAGAACTCGCGGTCGTCGCCCGGCGACCACCCGAGCAGCGCGAGGAAGTTGAACATCGCCTCGGGGAGAAACCCCTGGCGCGCGTATTCCATCACCGAGGTCGCTCCGTGGCGCTTGCTGAGCCGGCGCTTGTCGGGGCCGAGGATCAGCGGCACGTGGGCGAAGCGCGGCAGCGCGGCGTCGAACGCCTGGTAGAGCAGCACCTGCTTCGGCGTGTTGGAGATGTGATCGTCGCCGCGGACGATGTCGGTGATGCGCATGTCGATGTCGTCGACGACGACCGACAGGTGGTAGGTGGGATGACGGTCGGAACGCAGGACGACGAAGTCTTCGATCACCGCGTTGTCGAACTCGATTCGCCCGTGCACCACGTCGTCGTACGCGGTGGTGCCCGGGGGCATC
>JARKSS010000484.1 GCA_029974175.1 Vicinamibacterales bacterium | reverse complement strand
CGACCGGGCGCTCGGCCACGCGGGCCGGCGGCGTGGGGGCCGGCGGGGCCTCGTCGGGCAGCTTGACGTTCAACGGCGCGGGCGGAACTCCCTGTGCGGGTTTCGGATTCCCGACGACGATCCAGTTCCCGCCGGGATCCTGGACGAGGTGGGCGGTGTCGCGGGACGGGATCATGCCCAGGCTGCGGGCCGACTCCGCCAGCGCCGGTGCCGCCTGCGCCTCGAGCACCTGACGCTCGAGCGCTTCCTTCTGTTGCTGCAGAGCCTGATTGACCACCCGCGCCCGACCCAGCTGGTACGAGCGTTCGGCGGCATCCGTCGACAGCCAGAGCGTCACGCCCAGCCCCAGGCCGAGGGCACCGATCACCAGAACGACGAACGGCACGCGGGCCAGCAGGGTGCGCGGGCTCAGGTCGATCTGCGCCAGCCCGACCAGCCGGGCGTTCAACCGCTCCCGCAGTGGAACTCGAATAACTTTGGGTGCCTTGGCCTTACGTGCCTTGGCTCGCGCCCTGGCCTGGCTCGCGCTCTTGGCGGGGGCGACCCGGGGCATGGGCGCGGTGAGCGGCCCCGCGGGGCGCAGCGCGCGCTGATCGCGTGCCGGGCCGGCGGTGCGGCTGTTCTTCGGTCGACGGTCGCGCGCCGGAGCGTCCACAGGCCGACGCTCGCCGCGGCGGTCGTTCCGGCGGGGGCCGTCCTCGAGTACCGGACCGCGGCCACGCCGGCGTGCCGGCACCTCCTCGCCACGCGACCCACCCCTGGGCGTCTTGGACGGCTTGCTCATGGGCGACCCTTCCCCTGGACTCGCTCTACGGCTCGCAACCGCACTGCTGCACTTCGCGGATTACGTTCGATCTCATCGGCGTCGGCGCGCTCGGCGCCCCGGGTCACCGCGGCGAATTCCGGTTCGTAGCCCGGCAGTTCCACCGGCAGCCCGGCCGGCGAACGGCTCGCGGTGACCTCGGCGAACACCGCCTTGACGATCTTGTCCTCGAGCGACTGATAGGCCATCACGACAGTGCGCCCGCCGGCGGCCAGAGTGTCCAGGGCGGCCGGAAGTGCGGCCCGCAGCGAGTCGAGCTCGGCGTTGACCGCGACCCGCAGTGCCTGGAAGGTGCGCTTGGCGGGATGACCGCCGGTGCGGCGGGCCGGCGCCGGGATTGCGTCGTACAGCAACTCGACCAACTCGCCGGTCCGGGCGAACGGCTGCTGTTCGCGCCGCCGGACGATCTGGGCCGCGATGCGGGGCGCGTAGCGCTCGTCGCCGAAGTCCCGGAGGACCTTCGCGATGTCGCGGGCGTCGAAGGTGTTCAAGATGTCGGCCGCCGTCAACGGCAGGTCGGGATCCATCCGCATGTCCAGCGGCGCGTCGGCGGCGTAGGAGAATCCCCGCTCGGTCCGGTCCAGCTGCATCGACGACACCCCCAGGTCGAAGAGCACGCCGTCGATGGATCCCGAAGCGGCATAACCGCAGTCGGCGAGCGCATCGACGATTCCGTCGTAGCGGGTGCGGACGGCGGTGAATCGGCTGCCGAAGGGGGCCAGCCGCTCCCGGGCGATCTGCAGTGCACTCGGGTCGCGGTCCAGACCGATCACCCGGAGTCCGGGCAGGTCGGTCAGGAAGCGCTCGGAGTGTCCGCCGGCCCCCAGCGTCGCGTCGACCAGCACTGCCCCCGAGCCGTCGGGATCAATCCGGGTCAGGGCCGGGAGCAGCAGTTCGACGCATCGGTCGAGCAGGACGGGCACATGGCCGAAATCGTCTGCCACGGTTTCGCCTCTCCATTGCGCGCCGGTCCATCGCGTGCCGTGCCGGGTGCCCGTGGCACCGAGGTCCCTGTCCGAGGCGAACCTGACGTCGGGGAAGTACGTCAGGGTCGGTTCGGACAGAGGCCACGATGCACGGGACGGCACGGATTCCAGTTCCGCCTTCGGGCCGACCGCCGTGTCAAGCACTGTCGCCGAGTGCTTCGTCGCCGGCTGCGGAGAAATGCTCCTCATGGGTCTGTTGGTAGGACTGCCAGGACTCGGCGTTCCAGATTTCGAGGTAGTCGACGGCGCCGATCACCACGCATTCGCGCGACAGGTCGGCGTAGCGGCGCAGGTCGGCCGGCAACGTGATGCGGCCCTGCGCGTCGGGAAGCTGCTCGTCGGCGCCCGCGGCGAAGACGCGCAGTTCGGCCCGGGCGTCCTGGTTCGACTTCGCCTTCTCGACCGCGCGGCGCGCCCGCTCCTCGAACTCGGCCCGTGGGTAGACCGCGAGGCTGTGGTCCTGGCTCTTTGCCACCATCAGCCCCCCTGCGAGTGCTTCACGGAACTTGGCCGGCAGTGTGAGCCGGCCCTTGTCGTCGAGCTTGGGTGTGTAAGTGCCGAGAAACATGCTGTGCACATCTCCTAGCTCTTACGCCATCCCCGTTTGGTGCCCCGGAACCTCGGTCGTTCCGTTAGCTGCCACCATACCCCACAATCCCCCACTTTGCTCCAATTC
>JARKSS010000441.1 GCA_029974175.1 Vicinamibacterales bacterium | reverse complement strand
CCGCCGCGGCCGCGCAGGAGACGAACACCCTCACGGCCGACCAGGTGATGCGGATGCCGAAGATCGACGCGCACGCTCACCTTGAAACGCTCGAGCCCTCCGACCGCGAAGCCTTCGTGCGCTTCCTGGAACGGATCGACTTGCGCTGGCTCACCATTGCCACCGGCGGCATGAACGCCGGGTGGCTCGATCGCCAGATCGCCTCGATGCAGGCGTACCATCGCGCGGCGCCCGCGCGAATCGGCTGGGCCACCTCCTTCCACCTGTCCGGGTGGGGCAGCCCCGGTTGGGCGGACGCCGCGCGCAAGACGCTCTCGGACGGGTTCGCGAACGGCGCCGTGGCCGTGAAGATCTGGAAGGACGTCGGCATGGAGTTGAAGGACGCCGACGGACGGTTCGTGATGGCCGACGACCCCCGCCTGGATCCCGTGTACCAGGCCGCGGCCGCCGCGAAGAAGCCGCTCGTCGCGCATCTCGGCGAGCCGCGCAACTGCTGGCTGCCGATCGAGGAGATGACGGTCCAGAGCGATCGCAACTACTTCTCGCGGAACCCGCAGTACCACGGGTTCCTGCGCCCCGACATCCCGTCCTACGAGAAGCAGGTGGCCGCCCGCGACGCCATCCTCGAGCGGCACCCGGGGCTGCGGGTCGTCGGCTGCCACCTGGCCAGCCTCGAGTACGACGTGGACGAGGTGGCGAAGCGCCTCGACAGGTTCCCGAACCTCGCGGTGGACCTGGCGGCGCGCATCGTTCACTTCCAGGTGCAGCCGCGTGAAAAGGTGCGCGCGTTCATCCTGCGCTACCAGGACCGAATCCTCTACGGGACCGACTTCACCTTCGGGCGTCGCCCGGGAGCGCCGCTGGACGTCGAGAAGGCGCTGGCCGACCTCGAGGCCAACTACCGCCTCGACCCGGTGTACTTCGCCACCGACGCCGAGGTCGAGGTGCCTCGCGTGCGCCCCGGCTACAAGACGCGCGGCCTCGCGCTGCCCGCGCCGGTGCTGCGGAAGATCTACTTCGAGAACGCCAAGGCCTGGTACCCCGGCCTGCAGTAGAGGCGTCCTGTCCTCTTGCCCTCCGCCCCCTCAGTTCACTCGCGGGACTCCTGCGCTTCGAGTCCAGGCACCGGCTCGGGCGGTCGCGGCCGCAGCAGCGAGGCGACGATCGCCCCGGCGAGCAGCGCCGCGATGATCCCCAGCGACCACTCGATCGGGAACTTCCCGCCGAAGGCCTCGTTCAGCCACACCATCTTCAACCCGACGAACACGAGGATCAGGGCGAGGCCGTAGTTGAGCAGGTGGAACCGCTCGATCGCCCCCGCCAGCAGGAAGTACATCGCGCGCAGGCCGAGGATCGCGAACACGTTCGAGGTGAACACCAGCATCGGCTCGCGGGTGATCGCGAAGATCGCCGGCACCGAGTCCACCGCGAAGACGATGTCGGAGGCCTCGAGGAACAGGAGGGCCACAAACAGCGGCGTCGCGTGCCACCTCCCTGCCAGCCGGACGAAGAACGACGGGCCGTGCGCCTCCCCGGTGACGGGCACGAGGCGCCGGAACAGGCGGACCAGCGGGTTCTTCCCCGGCTCGATCGACGTCCTTGGTGCCCTCATCATCTTGAAGCCCGACACGACGAGCACGATCCCGAAGAGGATGACGACGGCCTTGTACTGCATCAGCACCGAGCCCAGCGCGATGAACCCCGCCCGGAAGACCAGCGCCCCGATGATCCCGTAGAAGAGGACCCGGTGCTGGTACTTCAGCGGCACCGAGAAGTAGCTGAACACCAGGACGAAGACGAAGATGTTGTCCACGGCGAGCGACTTCTCGACCAGGTACCCCGTCAGGAACTCCAGCGCGACGCGGGTGGCCACCTCGCCGGGAAACCGCGACTGCGCGTAGAGGAAGAGCGCGTAGTTGAACGCGAGCGCCAGGACGACCCACACGGCCGACCAGGCGAGCGACTCCTTGAAGGAGACGACGTGCGCGTGCCGGTGGAAGACGCCGAGGTCGATGGCCAGCAGGACCAGGACGCCCGCGGCGAACACCAGGTAGAACCACCAGTACTGCGCGAAGGGGAACATCAGCTCCATCCGCCGAGGATACCGGGCTCGAGCGGCCATAGACAAATACAAAGATTGTTGCTATAGCATAGTTCTTGTCTATTTGTGCCGGCGTGCCGCGCCGCCCGTCGCGGCTGGCCGGGTGCGAGAGCGAGGCTTGCGGACGCGTCGCCCCGCAGGAGGCTTCATCGGCCATGAGCCCCGATTCCCCCTCGTCCTGGCTCAACTACCACCACCTGCTCTACTTCTGGACCGTCGTCCGCGAGGGGGGCGTCGTGCGGGCCGCCGAGCGGCTCCGCCTCGCGCAGCCGACCGTCAGCAGCCAGGTGCGCGCCCTCGAGGCGGCCCTTGGCGAGCGGCTGTTCATCCGCAGCGGCCGCCGCCTCGTCCCCACCGATGTCGGGCAGGTGGTCTATCGCTACGCGGACGAGATCTTCTCGCTGGGCCGCGAGCTGGTGGACACCGTGCACGGCCGGGGCGAGCACCGCCCCGCCCGCCTGGTCGTCGGCGTGGCCGATGCGCTCAGCAAGCTCATCGCCTACCGGCTGGTCGCCCCGGTGCTGGCCCTTCCAGGACCAATCCGGGTCGTCTGCCGGGAGGGCTCGACCGAGAAGCTGCTGGCCCAGCGCTACAACCGCGAAGGTTTCGACATCGTCGACCACCGCAGCTGGGTGTTCATGGGCGACGGCTGCATGATGGAAGGCGTCTCGCACGAGGCCGCCTCGCTGGCCGGTACCTGGGGCCTGGGCAAGCTGACCGCGTTCTGGGACGACAACGGCATCTCGATCGACGGCGAAGTCCGCGACTGGTTCACCGACGACACGCCGGCGCGCTTCGAGGCCTATGGCTGGCACGTGGTGCGTGGCGTCGACGGGCATGACCCGGCGTCGAGACCACCACCGGCCCGCTCGGCCAGGGCATCACCAACGCCGTCGGCATGGCCATGGCGGAAAAGCTGTTGGCCGACCAGTTCAACAAGCCCGGCTACGAAATCGTCGACCACCGTACCTGGGTCTTCCTCGGCGACGGCTGCCTGATGGAGGGCATCTCGCACGAAGCCTGCGCGCTGGCCGGCACCTGGGGCCTCTCCAAGCTGACCGCGTTCTGGGACGACAACGGCATTTCCATCGACGGCCACGTCGAGGGCTGGTTCACCGAC
>JARKSS010000430.1 GCA_029974175.1 Vicinamibacterales bacterium | reverse complement strand
CTGGCCGTCGAGGGGTGGACGCTGGCCGGCCAGCTTGCGTTTCCCGACCACCACCGCTTCGGTCAGGCGGACGTCCGCCGCATCCTCGGCGCCATGCGCGAGGCGCGGGCCGGCATGGTGGTAACCACCGAGAAGGACTGGGTGCGCCTGCAGCCGCTCGAGCCGTTGCCCTTCACGGTTGCCCTCGCCCCCCTCGAGGTGACCGTGGAGCCCGCGGACGCGTTCCGCGCGTGGCTGCTCGCTTCAGTGGGCCAGGCGTCTTCGCCTGTCCCTGAGCCATGAGCCTTGAGCCCCTGAGCCCCTGAGCCGTGAGCCGTGAGTCCTGAGCCTGTCCTCCGTCATCGCTTCGAGTACGCGGTCGTGGCGGCCGTCGCGCTGGTGATCCGTGTGCTGCCCTGGGCGGCGGTGCGCGCGAGCGGCGGGTTCCTCGGGACGCTCTTCTACCTGTTCGACCGGCCGCACCGCCGGGTTGCGATCGACAACCTCGCGCGTGCCTTCCCGGCCCGCACTTCCTCGGAGATCCGGGCGCTTGCGCACGGCGTGTTCCGCCACTTCGGGAGGATGCTCTTCGAGCTGCTCAAGTTCAGCACGCTGCAGCACCACCGGATGCTCGAGCGGGTCGAGTTCGAGGGGACCGACCGGGTGCGCGAGGCCTACGCGGGCGGGCGCGGCGTCTTCTTCCTGACCGGCCACTTCGGCTGCTGGGAAATCAACGGCATCGTCCACGCGCTGCACGTGGAGCCGATCGGCGTGATGGCGCGGCGCCTCGACAACCCCTACCTGAACGCGCTGCTCGAGCGCGTGCGGCAGTGCACCGGCAACTGGGTGATCTACCGGAAGGGCGGGTTGAGGCGGATGCTGCGGACGCTCGAGGCAGGGCGGGGGATCGCCATCCTGATCGACCAGCACATGCACGGTCCCGAGGCGGTGCCGGTGGACTTCTTCAACCGGCCGGCCGCGACCACCACCGTGCTCGGATCGCTTGCGCTGCGGACCGGGGCGCCGGTCATCCCCGTGTTCACGGTGCCCCTCCCCGGGGGCCGCTACCGCGTGGTCTACGAGCATGCCGTCGAGCCGCCGTCCGACGGGTCGCCCGAGGCGCTGCGCGCCTTCACCCAGCGCTGCACCGATGTCCTCGAGATGTACGTGCGGCGCTACCCCACGCAGTGGCTCTGGATGCACCGCCGCTGGCGCGACCGCCCCGCCGACGACGTGGTGAAGGGAATGTTTCCGCAGGCCCGGTCGGAAGGTGACATCGAGAGCCGGGTGCAGGAGTGATGGCCCGCCGCACGCTGGTTCTCGCGCCGAACTGGCTTGGAGACGCCGTGATGGCGCTGCCGGCCCTGGCGGGGCTCCGGCGGCAGTTCCCTGGCGACCACCTGATTGCCGCGGCAAGGCCTTCGATTGCGCCCCTGTTCGAGATGGCCGGCGGGATCGACGAAGTCGTCCGGGTGCCGGCGGGCCACGCCTGGCACCCAGCCGGCCTGCGGCGCGAGGCGGCGGCGATTGCCTCGGCGAAAGCCGATCTCGCCATCCTCCTGACCAACTCCTTCCGGACGGCATGGGTGGTACGGCGGGCCGGCGTCGCTGAGCGCTGGGGCGTTCGGGCTGACCTGCGCGGCTGGCTGCTCACGCGCGCGGTGCCGAGGCCGCGGCAGCGTGGCGCGCATCACGCCGACTACTACCGCGCCATCGTCTCGGCGCTTGGCATCGAGTCCGCACCCGAGCCGCCGCGCATCACCCCTCCACCGGCGGCGTTCGAGACTGCGGGAGCGCTGCTCGAGAGACAAGGCGCTCGGCCCGGGATGCCGCTGGTGGGCATCGCGCCCGGGGCGGCCTACGGGAAGGCGAAGCAGTGGCCGCCCCGGCGCTTTGCCGAGCTGGTCGTGGAGCTTCGAGAGCGGTTCGGCGCCATCTCGGTGCTGGTCGGCAGCGGGGGGGATCGTGACGCCGGGGAAGAGATCGAGCGTTGCCTTCCCGGCGAGGCCGCCCGCGCGGGCCTCGTCAACCTGATCGGGAAGACCGACCTGCTGGTGCTGGCCGGGGTGATGGCCCGACTGCGGGCGTTCGTGTCGAACGATTCGGGGGCGATGCACCTGGCGGCGGCGGTCGGCTTGCCGGTGGCCGCGGTGTTCGGGCCGACCGACGAGCGGGCCACCGCCCCGCTGCCCGCGCCGGCGCACGGCGTGCCGGCGCATGCGATACTGACGGCGCCCGCCTGGTGCCGCCCCTGCCTGCTGCGGGAGTGCCCGATCGATCACCGCTGCATGACGCGCATTGCCGCGGCGGCGGTGGCCGGCGCAATGGAAGGGTGGTTCGAGAGATGAGCGCGGCGGTCTTCCTGGATCGCGACGGGACGATCATCGAGGAGTACGGATACCTGAACCGGCTCGACCGGGTGACGTTCTTTCCCTGGACCATCGACGCGATTCGCGCGCTGAACGCCGCGGGCCTGCTCGTCTTCGTCGTCACCAACCAGGCGGGCGTCGCGCGCGGCTACTACGACGAGGCCTTCGTGAAGGCGACGCACGCCCTCATCGACAGGCGGGTTCGCCAGGGGCGGGCGCGCATCGACGCCTTCTACTACTGCCCGCACCACCC